>NZ_CAPG01000058.1:0-9069 GCF_000321185.1 Bacillus sp. AP8 | reverse complement strand
AAAAGATGTTAACTCATATTCACGAATAATATCTTTTCGTGGCTTACCATTCAAATATAATTGCACCATTTGATGCTTGAATTCGTCCGTAAATGTTCTTCTTTGTCTTTTAGTCATGTAGATTCTCCTCTTCATCTGTTAGTTCTATTCTACTTGACCTTAATTTTTCTGTCTAAATCAGTGTAGCCTATCCAACGTATACTTTTGAGCTTAATGAAGGTTTAATTTGGATTGAATCAATTATTGACAGACATTATGGAAAGATTTGTCCAAATTGTCTTCAAGAGAATCCTTATTATAGAAAAATGTGGAATTATAAAACTGTTACAGCTTGTCACAAACACAAATGTTTATTGGTTAGACAATGTACAACATGTAAAAAGAGGATATCTCATTACAAAGAAAATATGGAGACATGCAGTTGTGGAACAAAACTTACAGAGATAGAGCCGATAAAAGCTGACTATTTAGATACTAATTACTCTAGGCTTATAGGTCAAAAGGTCAATAGACTTAATACTGATTTAGTAAATGTAGAGATGTACGAAAAATTAATGTATACATTTAGTTTAGAAGAAATTTTATATCTCACAGAGGAGTTTATTCGTGAGACATGCACTTATAGCAATAATTACTATTCTTTCGGTAAGATCAGAGATGAAAGAGAGGGATACCTAGAGTTTATAAGAAATATATATCAAATCTTTAATGATTGGCCGTGGGGATTTCGTGCTTATTTGGATTATTTTAAAAAAGAACATGAACCAACTTGGGAAGACATTTTACAAGCTCGGTGCTATAGTAACTTGAGTTCTTTTGTAACCAGAGATTTAGACAGTGAAAAATTTTTAAATTTTAAGTACGAATTTAAAAAATATATACCATTCCATTTAATTAGGGGAAATCTAAGTATTGAGCCGGTGAAAATATATATGAGAAAGCTATCGGAAATACAACTGGATAAGTACCATTTGGAAGTTGATACAGTAAAAAAGTTGATTATTGATGAAAAAATAGCATGTCCTAAATACCATCCTATTGATCTCGATGACGATGTAAAGTACTTTTCTTTAGATGAAGATAGTTTGAGGAACTACACAATTTATATGCAGATTTTAAATGGTTTAGTTGAAAGGCACTGTATTATATATGATGATTATTTAGAGAGTATCAACTATGGTAAATCATATAAAGAATTTGATGTTAATCGACTAGCAAAAAAACTTTGTTTAATTTAGGCTTGTTCATAAGGATTATTGCTAATGGCTTAATAAACAAGAGACAGCTTAAAGCTGTCTCCATTATTGAACTAACGCACCCGATCGTTTAAGTGTATTTATTCACATAGAACTATCCAAAATAGTTCTATGTATGCAAGTTCTAATAATCTAACTGCTTTAAGCTCAATAATAAACCATCATCTGTAATCTTTTTAATCTTGAATAAATTTAACTTTCTGTCAATTTCTTTATCCATTTTATCTGCTTTACTGAATAAATCCTGGACTCTATCTAAAGCATAAATGAGAGGTGTTAACGCGCCAGCACTTCCTAATTCCACTCCTAAACGCTCATTCTCCGAAAGATGAGTATCCATAATTTTTCTTACTTCTTTATAATAGTCTCCTTTAATAAGGATATATTCAGATTTTGCCTCTAAACCTGCTAATAACTCGGTTCGATTATGTGCTTCATAAGCTTCTATACCATTCACTTTGTACATAAAAAATCCACCTTTCAAGTGTCATAATAATCAACTCATAATAATTATACGAATAAAAATAAACTGAAGTTTCGCTTTTTTCTAATTTTATTTATTCGACTAAACTGCACCGTTTGTTCAATAAGAACTTGCAACAAAAAGCGTTAATCCTTCTTAGATCAACGCACCTATTTGTTTAAGTACATTATTTCACAATGCTATGATCGCCCATTTCTCTTTTTTATCTCATCACTTATTTCAATTAAAGTAAGCAAAATTAACGTCAGCATCATAAAAGTAACTAGTTCTCGTGTAATGAATGCCAATACAGCAATTAAAGCAAGCTAAAACCACAAATACTTTCTATTCATAAAAATAAACACCCCCTTTTTATAAATAACTATCGATACCACTTCAATAATACCATTTTAAGGGATTTTCTTATTGCACTATTCTGCCCCGTAGCTGCATAACAAAAAAAGAGCTGATCCGCAGCCCTTGATATTGAAGTAAAGCCCCTGATAGTTTAAGCAATAATATATACCAACATAGTCATCTATTTAGATACTCAGCTTGTCACAGACAGTAGTATCTCCTTTTAAAAAAAGTAGACGTTTTCCATCTTGAAGGTGAGGCCCTGATACACTTTTCAAATGACCCATACTGTGCTTTTTAATCACTTGGGTAACTTTCAGTTTATGGATTATACCATATTCAAAAGTTGTAAGATAACTTTCTGAAAATAAAAGGTAATTATTAAACGGTATAGTGATTGGTTTATCTTCTTGCATAGCTCCGAATCTGCCTGTCTTAATCCAGTGGTATATATCCGATTTTTTTACTCCAAGGAGAAAGACTAAAATTCTGACCGGCATCCTTTGACTACGTCTACATTCTTCAATTAATTGCTCTTTTATAAATAGGTATACTTCATACTTTGATACTAATGCTTCTGCTAATTGTCCTTGTTTCCAATGTGAAGTTATTTTATTTTCCAGAATCCCTTGCAACAAAATGTGACTATTTGTAGGATCAATCCATTGAAAGGCAAGGTTTAAGTCAATAGCATCTTTAGGAGGCTCTTTAGTATGTTCATTTAATTTTATTTCAAATTTTTCTATTGAATTTATTGGTACTACCCAAGTCTCCATGTTTCCGTATGAGTAATTGAATGTATTTTCTAGCAGCTTGCTCTTTAAAATTGCTAATGTAGCTCGAGCACTTGTTCCCCATCTTTCTCGTAAATCATCTTTCGTAATACTACTTTCATAATTAATCAAAAGTTGTTCCAATGCATGGGTTTTAACAAAAGCGATTGAGTATCCTAGATAATCAAACTTAATTTCTGAGATTAAATAACTATGTTTGATACCTGCATTAAACTTATTACTCAAAAATCTAATTTCCTCTGCATTGGTATACTTTTCTTCTTTGGATAGCTGTTCTCGTTCGTACAGTATGTAATTCGAAAATTCTTTAGTAATGAACTCTAAATCTGTAGTGTACAAGGAAGGTAAAACATTCTTAATCAAGTGAGTGAGCTTCTTTTTGTTTTCTATTTCTACTAGTTGTATGAACCTATAAAAGGAAGATGGCCAATTGTCAACTATTTCAAAAGCAAATGAGTAAATACAGATTGATTGAGTGATGGTCTTTGCATTTTTTAAGCGAGTTCCTTCTATTGCTTTTTCATCAAAAATATAATCTTTGCGATCATAAGAAAGAACATCTTTTGATAATAAATGAGTAGACCAATGAGCAAAAAACTCAACTGTCTTAAGAAAAGTAGCTGGTTGATTTATATAAGGGTGCGTATATTCAAGCGTGTTCTTCGTAAATAAATTATTTATGTGTTTTTGGTAGGAAATTATCCCGTTATCATTTGCGTTTATAACTTCATTTGTAGTAGTGGCAGTCTTACATTTTGTACAATATCCCTTTATTAAAGAATGAATGTCAAATGGCATCATACAGTAAGAACAGCTATCGATAAGAAAACAATTATGTTCAACACATAATATTGAATGTGAACTTGTCCAGTTTTTTCGATGATAAGCCTTCTGTTGCAGACAAAGGGGACAACATCTTACTTTGGTATAAAGAAACCAGGGATTCTTATTGTAACTACCTATATCAATGTTTAGTTTCTTTAATATAGGTGGTAGGGTTAAATCTTGTGCTAATTGGAAGGGAATATTAAGAAAATCGGAAATGCTTTTTAAAGATTCACCTTCCAGCCAATTAATCTCATAGGGATTCAAATTTGATTGGTAGTACTCTTCGTAGTTACCAATAATCCAGTTGTGATTAATCATACAGTTTTCTTCGGCTGTTCTATAAAAGAAACTAAGTAAGGTTTCATCTGAATATGGTGTTGGATTAATCAGAAACATAGTATCTTCCCTTTCGGACTTTTGGTTCTATTTTTAACAGAAAAGACAGAATTTATATGTTGCACCTATAAATAGTTGGTAATAATTAAATATAGATAATATGACTTCTAGGAATGATGAAGATGCAAGTGCGAAAGATTAAAGCAAGCAAAAAAAAGAATTATCGAGGAAGTACACCAAGTAAGAAATGTGGAGCTATGATTCAATGGGAGAGTTTGTTAGAGAGAGATTATATCTATTTACTTGAATTTGACACTAATGTTAAATACTTTGAATCCCAATCAGTAGAAATCGATTATCTTTATAAAGGAAAAAAGTATTGCTATTACCCTGATTTCCGAATTTTCACTACTGATAATCGTATAAAGATTGTTGAAGTAAAGCCTCGAAGTTTTTTGCAAAAAGAAGAGAACTTGAGAAAGTATCAGGCTGGAAAAATGTACTGTGAGGAAAGAGGTTGGGAGTTCCTTGTGGTCACTGAAGATAATATTAGAAAGGGATTTTTGCAAGAAAATCTAAGAAAACTATTCCACATAAGTTATGATCAAATAAACGTAGCTCTGTTAGAAAAATTGAAAGAGACAATAAAGAATGAAGAACCCATAAAAATTAATTCTCTAGTTGAAAAAATGGAAGGATTATTTGATAAATCACTGTTGTATAAGCACATTTATTATTTGATTTTTAAACAACAAATATATACTGACTTAATTAACACTATTTTAGGTGAGACTTCTATACTGAATATCAATCATGCTAGGTTGAGGTGAGGTAAATGTATGATTATAGATTTACACATGGCACTGCATTTAAAATAGATGACAATGAATATGTTGTACGAAAAGAACTTGGCGATGAAATTGAATTAAAGAATTTATCGTATCAATCTATTGAAACCTGGAGTCTTACTGAACTAATAGAAAAATGGGATGCTGGTAAGTTGTCTTTTAAAGTACATAAAGGCACTGAATTCGAAATTGATTTTCCTGACTATGATTTAATTCCTGAGGAACTAAAAAAGGAAGCAAATGAGAGGTTGAAAGTACTAAAGCCGGTTCTGGATGGTGATATTTTACCATCTGAATTTAAAGATTATGTAGAATCATTGTCACCTAAGATAGCTTTATCAACACTTTATAACTGGAAAAGGAGATATGAAAAGACTAATGATATCAGAAGCTTGGTGTCTAGAACAGATTTGAGAGGACCTAAAAGACATTGGTCTGATGAACTTGCTATTCAGGTAATTGATGAAATAGTGGAAGAGTTTTTATATAGTGGAGAAAAATATACCCTCCAGTATCTATATGCTGAATATATAGCAAGAATTAATGAGTTAAATGCATGTAGAGATGAAGAAAATAAAGTCAAACCTGTATCTTCTTCAACTTTTTATAGAAGAAAGAATGAAGTGCTGGATATTCATAAAGTAGAGATAATTCAACATGGGAAAGTAATAGCAGACTTAAATATGAATGGTTCTAAGTATACAGTTAAAGCAACTAGACCTTTAGAACGGGTAGAACTTGATTGGACGGCTGTGGATATATTATTGGTTGATCCGAATACTTTAAAAGCTAGAAAACCAAATTTAGTTTACGCAATAGATAAATTTTCGAATCATCCTCTGGGCTTCTATGTAACCTTTAATGATATTGATTCTAATGCTGTGAAACAATGTTTATTACATTGTCTTATGCCAAAAACGTATATAAAAGATATTTATCCCGAAGTTGAAAATGAGTGGGTAGCTTTCGGGAAACCAGAAAACCTCATTTGGGATAATTCTAAGGTAAATGAATCGTTCGACATTGATGACGTATGTTTTCAATTGGGGATTGAAAAAACTTTTTGTCCGGTGGATTCAGGTTATAGAAAAGGAACTATTGAAAGAGCTTTTAAGACAATTAATACGAAAGTTTTCCATACCCTAAAAGGAACAACAAAATCAAATATTTTTGAAAGAGGCCGTTACGATTCTGAGAAGAAAGCATGTTTAACTATGCAAGTTTTTATCTATATATGCCATATTGCTTTAGTGGATTTGGTTGCTAATCAATTCAATAGCAAAATAAGAATGAAACCTATAGAAAAATGGAAGAAGGGTTTGAAAGCCAATCCACAAATTATTCCTTCATTATCTCGAACAAAAAGAGAGCTACAACTTATTCTTATGTGTGGGTTGAAGGAAAGAAAGATAACTAATAGGGGCATTGCTCTTAAGAATGAATATTACACTTCTTCAGAGTTAATGAATTTAAGGCAAGAAATGAGAGCAAGAGGAATTGAAAATCAGCAAGTTAGAGTTCGATTTGATTTATCTGATGTAAGGAGTATTTTTGTGTACAATCCATTCCAGAAAAAATATATTGAGGCTTACAACAAAGAACTTGAAGATAAAGGATTTTTGCTCGAAATGCCAGTGCATTATTCTGATATTGAGTTGGATTCGAAAATTTACTATGAAGAGAAAAATCATCAAACTGATATCAAATCTATTGGTAGAAGTAATAGGAAGATAAGGTTGATTCAAGAGCATGATTCCAAAAGAATAGCCAAAATTAAAAGTGGTAAGAGTGATAGTGATTCTGATATTTCGGATGGAAGTTATATAGGAGTTTCGACGAAGGGCATCTCGTATATCCAATTAGACTCTCCAGAGGCAGCTGATACAATTCAAATCTTAAAAGATGAAAGTAACGATTTATTAGGGAAGAACAAGAAAGAAAAGAGAAAAAAAGCTAAAGACAAGAAGGATAAAAAAGCTCATGTGCTGTCTAATGAAGAATTACCCTACATTACTAGTTATCAGCTTGATGAAAATGACTTGCCTGAATGGGAAGTATACAATAAAGGGAGCAAATTAAAATGGAAAAATCAATTTATCCTCTTTTAAATGGTCAACCAGCAAGCTTTGATGATATCAAGTCTAGAAAAGAAAAAGTTAAAGGGATAATTGTTAATCATCCCAATTATAAATCTATATATAATAGAATTGAAGAAACTCATCTTTTGTCTGTAGGTTCTACTCAAGCTGATGGAGTCTTTTTAACAGGAAAATCGGGTGTTGGGAAAACGACTTTATTAAAAGAGTATGCTGATAGATTTCCAAGAAAAATAGTAGATGGAACGACGATTGTTCCTATTATATATTTTAAAGTTCCTGTTGGGGCTACACCAAAAGCGGTAGCTTCACAAATACTATATGAGCTGGGAGATATAAATTTTGATAAAGGAACTCAGGTTCAACAAACGACAAGAATTTTCTACTTTGTAGATAGATGCAAAGTTGAAATGATAATTATGGATGAGTTTCAGCACTTAATAGATAGGGACACTGATCATGTTCTTAACAAAGCTTCTGATTGGGTAAAAACTTTTTTAGAGGAAGTGAATGTTCCAGTGTTGCTCTGTGGAATGCCCGAATCCCAAAAAATTTTCAAACATAATAAACAACTGGATAGAAGGTTTTGTATTAGGGAGTCTTTAGAGCCTTTCAATTACCGAACAAGAGAGGAACAAATTGAATTTAGGACTTTTTTAAAACATATTGATACAGAATTGCCATTTGAAAGACAAGCACATTTAGCTGATTCAAAGCTTTCGGAAAAATTCTTCTATGCAACACAAGGTATTCCATTTTTTGTGATGAAAATATTAGAAGAGGCCACAGTTGAAGCAGCAAAGAATGGAATGGACCAAATATCTGAATTCGAATTGTATGAAGCTTATAGAAAGATAACTACATCTCAAAGGCCAAATGCTGTTAATCCGTTTAATGATGAAAATTTTAATTTAGTGGATGCTATTGAGAATGAATATAAAAAGTCAAAAAAAGGATTTGGTGAAAAATAATATTAGTTTTCAAAGAAAGTACGCATAAAGTATGCACATTTAATGTGTGTAGAAATATAAAGACATTTAACTCTGTTCTCTGAAACAAAGGAGATACTACTACTTTGAAAATTAAAACTAGTACCTCCTTTTATATTTCTTAAAATATTCATTTCAGCTAATTATAGTACCTTAATCCTCTACAATTAGCATTTACTATTTAATAATGTTTCAATAGCACCTATCTTTGCTTTTAAGAGATCATGATCTACCCATGAGACTTTCTCTGGATTATCGATAAAATTAGCTAAAGCAAGATATTTTCTTTTCCCTTTCTTTATAACCCTAATTTCAATATCCTTTTCTCCTCCTAAACTAACAATTTCCATTTTAATTTTCTCCTTGAATTTTTAATAATACTCTTATCATTTCTAAACTCACGGATGTTTCGAGAAAAAGACTTTCCGACTTCATGTCTAATACTAGCTGAGAAAAAATGATAATTGAAACGTTCGAATTTCTATTGTTTTTTGCAAAAGTTATGTAAAAGCCGAGTATTCTAATGAATACTCGGCTTTTTAATTAGGCACCTAGAACATAAAACACGTATCTGCTCATACCTTCAGCTACAAGAATAGCTGCAAGTGCTGCATAGCTTACTGCAGTCATTGATTTTTTATTTGAAGAAATAGCATAGAATCCGAAAATAGCCATTCCTATGATTTCAATTACCCAACGTGTAATAATAATGGATTGGTAATCTGCTAAGCTTACAGATGCAGCAGTACCAGAAATCAAATGAACTTCTCCATTAAATCCAGCGAATAACGCAGCACCAATTAATTGAACAGCAATACCCACTGCCGCTACTGTGAAACCAATTTTAAATAATTGCTTCGTAACCTCAGCATTTTTGATAAAAGTTGCTTTTAAGCTAATCATTAAAATAGCACCAAGTGTAAAGGTTGTTCCATAAAATGATAGAAATGTATTAGCGCTATCCCAACCGTTTACTAATGTATTAGAATAAACAGCTGCCATGCTATATACATCTACTAATCCAACAAATGCTGTTACAAGTATTAACCAAGAGTTTGCTCTCTTTTGTACAAAGAATAAACCAAGTGTAAGAACGGCTAAT
>NZ_CAPG01000059.1:0-50454 GCF_000321185.1 Bacillus sp. AP8 | reverse complement strand
GGTTTTTTTGTATGTAAATGTCCCTTTCTTTCCATTATTTAACGTGTTTTCACTGGAGTCATGTTATGTTACTTTAGTTAGGCAACGTATTAGAGAGACATAGAAAGGGAAACTATTATGATTTTCAACGCTGTATTAATTAGTGTGATTTTGTTGGTCATACTAAGCTTATTTAGAATAAATGTTTTATTTTCGATTGTTATTGCTACTTTGACGGCAGGATTGTTGGCGGGTGAGGGGATTGTAGATACAACTCAATTAATGATATCCGGTATGACTGGGCAAGCTAATACAGCCTTAAGCTATATTTTTCTTGGGATTTTTGCTGTGATGATTGGTTTATCGGGTATTACTACTTTCCTCGTTAATAAAATGCTGTCACTTTTTAAAGGGAAAAAACTAACGCTTGTTCTAACGCTCGCTGGAATTGCTTGTTTATCCCAAAATTTGATTCCAGTTCATATAGCTTTTATACCTATTTTAATACCGCCATTACTATCATTGTTTAATAAGCTTCAATTGGATAGAAGAGCTGTAGCCACAGCCTTAACATTTGGTTTGAAAGCTCCTTATATTATGATTCCCGTTGGCTTTGGATTAATCTTTCAAGGAATAATACGAGATGAGATGAATGCCAATCATATGATGATTTCGTTGAAAGAAGTTTCGCTCTCGATGCTTTTTCCAGGTCTAGCTATGATAGTAGGATTGTTTATTGCTGTTTTCATTAGCTACAGAAAAAATAGACAATATCAAACCGAGCAAACATTGTTTGTTGGCCCAGATATGAGCTTAGAAACAAAATGGGGCATACAGCAGTGGTTTACGATTTTAGCTATTATTGTCGCCTTAATGATCCAAATAAGGACGGATTCTTTAGTATTAGGTGCTTTAGGTGGTATTTTGATTTTATTTATAACGGGGGTCGTTCATAAAAGGGAAGGGGATCGAGTTGTTCAGGAGGGTGTAAGTATGATGGGAATGATAGCCTTTATCATGTTGCTTGCATCTGGTTATGCAACGGTCTTAAAGGAAACAGGTGCTGTAAATGATTTAGTTCAACAAACGACGGCTCTGCTAGGAACATCTCGAGTTATGATTGCAGTAGTAATGCTTTCAATTGGGTTAGTCATTACAATGGGTATAGGTTCTTCCTTTGGTACTATTCCTATTTTAGCTACCTTATATGTGCCGATATGTGCAGCAGCAGGTTTATCACCGTTAGCAACAGCGGCTTTAATTGGTACAGCAGGCGCTTTAGGAGATGCAGGCTCTCCGGCATCAGATAGTACTTTAGGTCCAACTTCTGGGTTGAATGCAGACGGACAGCATCATCATATTTGGGATACTTGTATCCCAACATTTTTACATTATAATATTCCTTTATTTATCTTTGGAATAATTGCTGCACTAATTCTTTAATATTAGACTAAGAAAAATAGGAAAAAAACGAGAGAAGATATCTTCTCTCGTTTTTGTGTTTTTATAAATCTTGATTCGTATCACTATTTGGATCATCCTGAACAATATTTTCCGTTCTATTTGATGGAATTCCTGCTAAGTGATCTTTTAAAGTTTGTTTTGTTTCTTCTAAAGCCGCTTCATCTAGTTTGTAATAGTAGATGTCATTAATATAACTATCTTCACCCTTCAATTGGATCGTATCCAAAGTAAAGCCTTTATTCTTTATAGCAAGTGCCATAAAGCCCTTCATTTGTGAAAAGGTCATGTTTGTTTTCATATTATCGCCAAGTGCTTCAATTAAGTCTGTGTACTTAGTAATAGAAGAAACAGACGTAGCTTTATTCATAATGGCTTTTAATAGTTCTTGCTGACGTTGTCCACGCATCATATCCGTATCTTGTTTACGTGTACGAGCGAAGGCTAATGCTTCTTCTCCATCCAATGTTTGAAGTCCTTCTTTTAAATGAATGGCATTATGTTTATCCTGTGAATTCTTTTCATACATTTCATAAGGTACATCGATTTCGACACCATCTAGTGCATTAACGACGTCGATGAATGCATAGAAGTTCATACGCATATAATAATCAATAGGGATACCCAATAGATTTTCGACTGTTTCAATGGTACTTTTAGCACCGCCGACAGCAAATGCATGATTGATTTTTGTATAGTCGTCTCTTGCAGGTACATAAACGTAAGAATCGCGAGGAATGCTTAATAATTTAACTGAATTCTCTTTTTTATTAAAGGTAGCAAGCATCAAAGCGTCTGAACGAGTAGATTCTTGATACTTTCGTGAATCACTATCATCGACTCCTATGAATAATATAGAAGTATTTCCGATTTTATTCGTTAACTCTGCTACTGCTTTATCGGTACCATCAATCGATTCGTAAGATTTATCAACTGCTTTTTGTGCTTGATTGTATATATGTGCAAAATATGCTCCAGTTCCGAGTAATAATACAAAAATTGGTGTTAATAAGAGTATAGCCAGTTTTTTACGACTTGTTTTCCTCTTTTTGACGACGTATACTTTACGGTTCATCATTCTTGAGTTCTCCTTTTAGTTAACATCATAAATACGCTAAACTATATTTTACAATTTTTTTTCTCATTCGTAAAATTATATTTATGTTACAAAGAATAGTGGATAAATATTCATTATTCAGCAATAATCATTCGAGTATTTTAAAAGTAGGGGAAATGAACTAGATGCATGAAGAAAAAGAGATATATCCTACACTATATAATGAAAAGGTGCTCAAGAAATGATTGGGAAATGGTTCTTGGAATGCCTCTTTGTTATTTTTTGGGAAGTTTTTGTGAACTTTGTTGGTTATTAATAAGAAGTGAGTATAGGTTGAATTCTGCTTCAGGATGCTCGCTTTCCGGAGCATTCTTGGCAAGCACCAATAATGTCTCAGCTATACCGCTGCTCCCGCAGGAATCTCGCACTTATCGCTCAATCAACTAAACCTCTGTATCTGCGAACTTTACTCAGCGAGTCTTTTTGAAAGGAGAAAACAGTCTGAATGATAAAGTGGGCTTTCGTTTATGCTCAGGTGTAATAAAAGTCAAATTAAAGCATAAAGAGTGTTCCTAAAATGAATCCTTTTGGGAACACTCCTATATTTTAATTATTAGTGTAAGCCTCTTACAGGGCAAAAAGGTTTTCTTATCGCGATTATAACGCGACAGTACAGCTTTTATAAAAGAGTATGACTGATAATGAAATAGGTAAACATAAAGCGTAAGGGCTGTCTAAAAAGTGATTTCAATCTCTTTTAGACAGCCCTCTACTATTATTTCTTATATTCTAAATGCTCTTTTAGCTCTTTTTTTACTTTCTCTAAGCTTTCATCATTCGGAACGAAATACCATGTTCCTGTAGATTGATCTCCGTCACCTTCTAATGTAAGAGTTGAGATATCTTTAGATGAAAAATCTTTAAATTTTGTAGCGAATGCTAAACCATCGCTCGCTTTTAAATTTGTTTCGATATTTTTACCGAGATGTTCAGCAATATCGTCTACTTTTAATAAATTTTTCGGAGATATTAAAGAATCTAAAGCAGCTTTAACGATTTCTTTTTGACGATCAGCACGCCCAAAATCTCCATTTGGATCACGTTTACGCATTCTAGCATATCCTAATGCCTCTTCACCATCTAAAGTCTGTTCACCTTTTTTGTAATACAGCTTTTTACGAGGGAATGTATCTGTGTATTCCCAGAAATCAAATGGGACATTTACTGTTACGCCACCAATTTCATCGATAATGTCTTTAAATCCTTCGAAATTAATCGTTGCATAATAATCGATTGGAATATCGAGGAATTGTTCAACGGTCTCGATAGTTGAATCCTTTCCATTATTATATGCTGAATTGATTTTTGCTTTTTTGTCCTTACTAGGTATATAAACTCTTGTATCACGAGGGATACTCATAAGCTTCATTGTTTTTAATTCGGGGTTAAAGGTTGCGACCATAATGGAATCGGAACGTCCGCCCTTACCTCCAGAAGCGTAGTCTTCAATTCCTAATAATAGAATGGAAACGGGCTCTTTACCAAATTTTACAGCTTTGTCTCGTAGAGAAGATTTATCTCCGCGATCTAGCTCACTGTATGAGCTATTAGCAGCTTGCATCGCTTGATAGACCACATAAGCTCCATATCCACCAACTAATAATATAATAGCCATAAAGAATAAGAGGAATTTCTTCCATCTTCTCTTTTTCCTTGTTTTTTTATCTATTCTACTTCTTTTCTGCTCCATATTGTTTTCTCCCTTTTGTAGTATTGTTCAATTAGACGAAAACAAGAAAAGTTACGTTACAATTTCTTCTTGATATAATAAATTGCCTTCTATTATTTCACATTGACCATTTGTTAACTCAATCATCCAATTTCTAAAGAGTTCTTTTTCAGGAACGGAAACGAATGTCTCAATTTCAACCTTGTCTAGATAATGAATTTCCTTTAAACCGTAATGAGAGGATCGCAATTCATTTTCTAACTTTCCTAACCAAGTGTAGTCCACGGTTGTATGCATGACGCACATTAATTTACGATTTACTACTCCGGTTGCATTAATTCCTTCAGAAGTGGCCTTTCCATAGGCGCGGATTAAGCCCCCGCCACCTAATTTGATTCCACCAAAATATCTTGTAACGACGACGACAGTGTCTTTTAATCCTTTTTTCTTTAAAACCTCTAACATCGGAACGCCGGCTGTACCACTTGGTTCACCATCATCATTTGCTTTTTGAATTTGATCATGCTCACCAATCATGTAGGCTGAGCAATTGTGAGTAGCATCCCAGTGCTTTTTCTTTATATCTTGAATGAAGCTTTGCGCTTCTTCTTCTGTTTCTACACGATTAATATAAGCAATGAATCGAGATTTTTGAATAACAATTTCATGTTCTCCATACCCTTTGACTGTTAGATATTCTTGAAGCATATAATCCCTCCTCGAATAGGAAATCTTTCATAGAACTATTTTCTTATGAGATGTTTATTAGCTTCTTTATTATAATCTTCCTAATATTATCTAGCAATTCGCATATATAATCGGAGAATATACACGTTAAATAGATGCTATTTTCGATAGTGCGTAAAAAAACGTGATATTATAAGCTTTTAAGATGACTTTGTTAAACAAATCAGTGATAATAATAGAAAAAGATAGTGTAATAGAAATATGAAATAAAATAAAAGGTATATTTTGTTTGAAGAGTTTAATAATGGAACGAACAGGATAAATGACATATGTAAAAGTTAATTCTTTTTGTTTAAAATAATAAAATACTGTGTCAAACTTTTATACATGGTAATTTGCAAATAATAAATTAAAAATAATTATTTTTATAAAAAATTCTGCATAATAATTTATTTTTTATAAAAAAAACAATATGATAGAGAATATATAGGCTATATTTGACATAGTTCATCACCTACCGTATAAATAGTCATTTATTCAAAAACATCGAGAACGACCCCAGAGAGATTTTGGACCAACTCGGAGGAATGTCCATGTCCATGAAAAAAGTAGACATCGAAGAATTAGATAGAATATTAGATAAGATGGTTAGAGTAGTAGATCATAGTAAAGATGAAGTGTTCAAAATTGCTGAACAAAGTAGAACTGATTTTGAAACACTGCGCCAAGAATTAGATCATGTAAAAAAAATGGTCGTTCAGGTGATTGAAGAAGGAGACGAACTTGAAGTAAAAGCTAGAATGGCTCGCAAACGTTTATCAGAAGTTAGTGTACATTTTAATACATATAGTGAAAAGCAAGTTCGTGAAGCGTATGAAATAGCACATTCGCTACAAGTTGATTTGCAGATGAACCGGCAGCTAGAGAAGCAACTTAGAAATAAACGAGATGATATTGAACGACGATTAATTGGTGTTAAAGAAACCATTGAACGAGCAGATCATCTTGTTTCTCAAATTAGTATTGTTTTGAATTTCTTTACTGGCGATTTAGCTCATATGGGTGAACTACTATATGATGCTAAAAGACGTCAGGAATTTGCCTTTAAAATAATTGAAGCGCAAGAAGAAGAAAGAAAGCGTTTGTCGAGAGAAATTCATGATGGTCCTGCACAAATGATGGCAAATGTAATGATGAGATCTGATTTAATAGATCGAATTTTTCGTGAACGTGGATCAGAAGAAGCTTTGGAAGAAATTCGCGATTTAAAGAGAATGGTTAGAAACGCTTTGTATGAAGTAAGACGTATTATATATGATTTAAGACCGATGGCATTAGACGACCTAGGTTTAATACCAACCTTACGGAAATATTTGAGTAATGTTGAAGAATACAATAAAACTGTCAAAATTGATTTCATCCCTATTCGTGAAGAAATAAGGTTACCAACTAAGTTTGAAATTGCCTTGTTTCGATTGATTCAAGAATCTGTTCAAAATGCGATTAAACATGCGAATGCCTCGTTAATTAGCGTTAAAGTTGAAATTAATAAGTCAAATGTTATTGCTGTGATTAAAGATGATGGTAAGGGTTTTGACGTAAATGTAAAAAAAGAAGGATCATTTGGTTTACTTGGAATGACGGAGCGTTCAGAACTTCTAGATGGTGAAATTACGATTGATTCAATTATTGGAAAAGGTACCGTTATTATTATTAGTATTCCAATCGCTGTATAGCAAAAGTAAATACTTTAGATAAGGAATGCTTTGTTATATAGCTGATCGTTTTTTATATGAACAAGGAATAGATAAAGGGAGGGGAAAGAGTTGAATACTACAGGGATTGTTATTATTGATGATCATCAACTATTTCGCGAAGGAGTTAAGAGAATACTAGAGTTTGAATCTACTTTTAAAGTACTTGCCGAAGGTGACGATGGCAATGAAGCAATAAATTTAGTAGAGGCATATCATCCTGATGTAGTAATTATGGATATTAATATGCCTGTTACAAATGGTGTCGAGGCAACAAAGCATTTAGTAGAGCAATATCCTGAAACAAAGGTTATTATCTTATCGATTCATGATGATGAAAATTATGTAACACATGCTTTGAAAACAGGTGCAGCTGGATATCTTTTAAAAGAAATGGATGCAGACGCATTAATTGATGCAGTAAAGGTAGTAGCTGATGGAGGCTCGTATCTTCATCCGAAGGTAACACATAATCTTGTTAAAGAATATAGAAGATTAGCCATGGATGATTATAAAGCATCACAACATTCAACGCCAGAAATACGACGACCTTTCCACTTGTTAACAAGAAGAGAATGTGAAGTTCTTCAATTATTAGCAGATGGACAAAGTAACCGTACAATTGGTGAAACATTATTTATTTCGGAAAAAACAGTTAAAAACCATGTGAGCAATATTTTGCAAAAAATGGATGTGAACGATCGTACACAGGCTGTTGTCATGGCTATTAAAAATGGCTGGGTAGAAGTAAGATAATAGTTTTTCACCTTTAATGAACAGATTATTAGGTATAATTTAAATCCATAGAAAATATTGGTCTGAAAAGAGATGCGTATATGTTATAGCATCTCTTTTTGTAGATACAAAGTGAAGTCTTCTGATTTTTTCTTATCAAAAATGTTCCTATTGTAAATGAACTTGAACAAATACTTCAGCTTATTAAATCCACCGTAAGTCTCTTAAATGAGAATGCTTTCCTTATTATAAAGTCAGAAAATAGTTAAAGGAATATGACGAGAAATCGATGAGTCAAAGAATGTCATGTGTAAAATGTAATTAAAATGATAATAATGAGTCTACATAGTATGTGTAATTTACGGTAAAATAACATTTTAATGCAAAAGTAGGCATAATCATATAAAATGATAAATATAATTGGAAGAAATATTTTATAAGGCAGGTACTATTTTATGAAAACGGCAGTTGTAACGGATAGTACAGCGTACATCCCAAAAACATTGCGTGAAAAATTAAACATACATATGGTTCCGTTAAGTGTAGTTTTTGGAGCTGAATCATACCGTGAAGAAATTGACATAACAGCAGATGACTTTTATGAAGAAGTGAAGAATGCGGATAAACTTCCAACTACTTCACAACCTTCTATTGGAATGTTCGTTGAAAAATTTGAAGAGTTAGCAAAGGATTATGATGCCGTTATTAGCATTCATTTGTCTAGCGGGATTAGTGGTACCTACCAAGGAGCAGTAGCAGCAGGAGATATGGTAGAAGGAATAGATGTGTATGGCTTTGACTCAGAAATTAGCTGCAGCATCCAAGGTTTTTATGTTCTAGAGGCTGCGAAAATGGCTCA
This sequence comes from Bacillus sp. AP8, assembly GCF_000321185.1. Lineage (NCBI taxonomy): Bacteria > Bacillati > Bacillota > Bacilli > Caryophanales > Bacillaceae > Bacillus > Bacillus sp. AP8. Next base: position 42,193 of record NZ_CAPG01000059.1, on the reverse strand, counting down.
AGCAGGCGAAACACCAGACCGAATTATAGAACGTTTGAATGAAATAAAGAAATCTACTCGCGCTTATTTTATGGCTGATGATTTATCGCATTTACAAAGAGGTGGACGTTTAAATAGTGCCCAAGCTATTTTGGGTAGTCTATTGCAAGTAAAACCGGTGCTTCATTTCGAAGACAAAAAAATTGTTCCTTTTGAAAAAATTAGAACACGTAAAAAAGCATTAAAACGTATCGTTGAGCTATTAGATGAAGATGCAAAAACGGGTGTTCCAATGGAAGCAGTAATCATACATGCTAAGCGTGAAGCAGAAGCTATCGAATGGAAAGAAGAATTAGCAGCGCAATATCCGAATGTGAATTTTGAAATTAGCTACTTTGGACCTGTCATTGGTACTCATTTAGGTGAAGGTGCAATGGGTATGGGTTGGTACAAAAAATAAAGAATATTACACAACTGTTGTGAATATATAAAAAGAGCGTATCTTGAGCTTCGTTTAAGATACGTTCTTTTTTGTCTGTATGAACTCTTTTGAAATGTGTGGAAGTAAATGGAATGCGCTTTGTAATGTTTTTGTAATATAATAGATAGAGTTGTTCATAAAATGTAATAATATTGTTTTGAATAAGATGATACTTTGTATCATTTATATAAAAGTAAAATAATATACGATTTTAATATAAAGGAGATTGAGATGAAAACATGTAAAAAATGTGGAGAGTCCCTATTTCCAGAAGAAAAGTATTGTATATTTTGTATGGAAAAACAGTCACGATTTTTTAAGAGAAAAGGAGCTGTTATTCTTTTAGTATTAGCGTCTATGCTTTTCGTTGGAATAGTGGCTACTCATATATATATGAAGCAAAAATATAATCCCGATGTAGTCATTTCAGAATTTAAAGAAGCGATACGGAATGAAGATTATGAAAGTTTAGCTCAAATCATGAATGAGGGACAAAATAAATTACGTGTTAGCAAAGAAGAGGCCAAAAAATACGCTGTATATTTACAACAAATATATGCTTCTGAAGAGTTGGAGGAATTAATCAATCGTTTGATTAATGAGGGAAATGTTATTACAGATGGTAATGGAAACAAATTATTTTCGTTAGTAGAGGAAAAAAAGAAATGGTTTTTCTATCCAGAATACGAAATTCAATTTTATCCGATTGAGCTTCTTGTTTCTTCCTATTATCCAGGAACAGATATATTTGTAGATAAAGAAAAAATGTTAACACTTGTAGATACGCATAAAATGAATCGTGTGGCTTACCTATTTCCAGGAGAGCATAGGTTGAAGGCAACATACAAAAATGAATATACAAAGCTTTTATTTGAAGAGGAAATTGACTTTTCAAACGCCAACCAAAATCGCTTAAAAGTAACTCCAAAGCTCGAAGGTAAGGAAGTAAAAATCTACTCCAATGATGTAGATGCAATACTTTATGTGAATGGAAAAAATACAGGTAAAAAAATAAGCGAAGTCAAAGAATTTGGTCCAGTCCCAATGGATGGCTCAGTCACAATTCAAGCAGAACGTACAATAGGCAACTTAATTGAAAAAACGGACGCCGTTACGGTTGTAGAGCCAGAAGTAAATCTAATGTTTGAAATAGATTATATGAAAAGTATAACGGCAGATCAGCAAGAGTTCTCGAAAGAGGATATTAAGCAATTTATGGAGAGTTTCTTTGAAAGTGCTACAATAGCAATTAACAAGAAAGATGCTTCTATTTTACTTCCTTATATTGACGCCGAAGATAAAATTCATATTGAAGCGAACCAATACTTCGAAAGAATCGAGAATACTGATGTAACACGAAAGCTATTGAATACTGAAGTTATAAATATAACTCCTCTAGATGAAGGTTATAGTGTCGTAAGTAACCAAGTATATCAACTCATTTATGCAGATCAAAAAGAAACACAGAAAACCTACCAAACGCAACATTATATCATCCGTGATGGAAATGAACTAAAGGTCCATACTATGATTGATAGATTTGAAATATAAGAAGGAATTAGCCGTAAAGGGTTAATTCCTTTTTTGGTTTTGTGGATTGCATAGAGTTAAATCTAGTTCTAGACGCAAAAAAATGGAGAATGAAATCAAACTATAGTTAGATAGACGCAATACTTGGTGAAATAGACGCAATACTTGGTGAAATAGACGCAAAAAGTGTGGAATTAGACGCATAAACTGGAGAAACAGACGCAAAGAGTATGAGAATGAAAACTTGTTAAATGAATCTAAAACTGCAAGTTCAATTATGTTTTAAAAAGTTCACAAATGATAACAATTTTCTGTAGGAATCATCATGTTTATAGAGAATAACTTCAATATAAAATGGAAGGAGATGATGTAATGATAAAAAAAGAGCGTAAGAAGACGCTCAGAATTAGAAAATATGAAGCTCTTTTGAGAAGGTTACCTCAATCACATCCGAAGAGAGAACAAATCCAACAAGATTATAAAAAATATCTCGCGGGATTTCGTGGCGAACTTGCAGTAGACTATCACTTGAAATACATCGGGAGTTCATTTGATATTTATCAAGATGTGAGGCTCCCAATTAATGATAGCTACTTTCAAATCGACACTCTTCTAGTATCACAACAAGTTATAGTTATACTTGAAGTGAAAAATTTTGCTGGTACCCTGCATTTTGATGAAGAACTTATGCAAATGATTCGAACTTTTGAAGAGAAAGAAGAAGGTTATGCACATCCTATCTTTCAAGTGAAAAGAAATGCACTTCTTTTGAAAAAAAGACTATCGCTCGATAAATTTCCTGATATTCCAATTGAATTCCTCGTTGTAATTAGTAATCCCTCCACTATTATTAAATTTAGGAAAACTTCATACCATATTATCCATGCAGGTGCGCTTCCTGATCGATTAATAACTTTACACCAAAAATATAAATATGATTATTTCGAGAAAAAAGACTTGAAACGTGTATCTACTCTTATACAAAAGAAAGATATCCCCGATAACCCCAATCTTCTTCAATATTACTCCATTCCTAAAGATGAAATTCTAAAGGGTGTTCATTGTCCAGCCTGTCATTCCGTTTCTATGACGCGTAATAAAGGATTTTGGAATTGTCCGTTATGTAAATATCGTTCTAAAACGGCGCATATAGATACATTTGAAGATTATGCACTTTTAATAGATACAACTATTACGAATCAAGAATGTAGATGCTTTTTTAAAATAGCTTCTAGAAATATATCCTATAAAATTCTAAAAGAATTGGATGTTTGTAAAGGAAAGAAATATCAAATAAGACTTGTATAAAAAAGGAGATGTTCATTATTACAGATTTTCAACCTTCAAATCAACTTCAAAAAATTCTCTACGGTAAATCTCTTCTACAAAGCGAACTTTTAGAGTTTCAGTCTCTTCTACATGAACACTTCATCAATGGGTATGTTGCTTATTCTGATGCTATTAGTTCTAAAGAGAATCATTGGATTTGTAATCAATGTGGAACGAATAAGTCTTATCATTTTTATCAGCATGAATGTGCTCGCTGTAGCAAACTTTGTGTGTATTGTCGAAATTGCATTATGATGGGGAAATCTCAACAATGTGTGCAGCTTGTGACATGGATAGGTCCTGATGTTGAATTTCTGCAACAAGAGGGACCCATGCGTTGGGGAGGAAAGCTATCAGAAGGGCAGGAAGTTGCATCGAATAGAGTCGTGCAAGCTATTTTACAGAAAGAAACTTGTCTTGTTTGGGCTGTGTGTGGAGCGGGGAAAACCGAGGTGCTTTTTTCTGGGATTGAAGCAGCTTTGAAATTAAATCAACGTGTTTGTATCGCCACTCCGAGAACCGATGTGGTGTTGGAACTAGCTCCGAGGATCAAAACAGCATTTCCCTATACATCAATAGCTGCTCTTTATGGTGGCAGCGAAGAAAAACAAAATTGTGCACAGCTCGTCATTAGTACTACACATCAACTATTAAGGTATGATCAAGCATTTGATACAATCATTGTCGATGAAGTAGATGCATTTCCATACTCTATGGATCAATCTCTTCAATTTGCAGTAGAGAAATCACGAAAGTCTCAATCAGCTCTTATTTATTTAACCGCGACAGCTTCAAAACAAATGCAAAGGTTAGTTGCAGCAAAGAAATTAGCATGCGTTACCATTCCTGCCCGATATCACCGTCATTCTATTCCTGTTCCTCAATTGAAATGGACAGGAAATTGGAAAAAAATCTTCTCCAAAGGTCGAATACCTTCTCCGCTGTATCAATGGTTTCTACAAAAAATTCAACTGCAAATTCCTTTCCTTATTTTCTTTCCAAACATTGAACGAATGAATCAATATCTCCCTCTTTTCCAGAAGCATGATAAAAATCTATCTTCTGTCCATGCAGAAGACCCAGAGCGAAAAGCCAAAGTGAATCATTTAAGAACAGGACAAGTATTAGGTCTATTAACTACTACTATTTTAGAAAGAGGTGTAACAATACCAAGGCTACATGTAGCTGTTATTGGTGTTGAAGAGGATATTTTTACAGAAAGTGCTTTGGTCCAAATTGCTGGGAGAGTAGGGAGAAGTAAAGAAGATCCAAAAGGAGAGGTTGTATTCTTTCATTATGGCAAAACTCATGAAATGGTACAGGCTGTTAAGCAAATTCACAAGATGAATAGAGAGGCTAGAGAAAGGGGATTAATTGATGATTGATATTTTTCGAGGAAAACCATGCTGGATTTGTGGAACGAAAACCATTCTAGATTATTCTTGGGCATCTCTTTCTATCAAACCGATAAAAATTCATTTGTGTAATCAATGTAAAAGCAAACTTCAATTATTAGCTGAACCACGTTGTTGTAAATGTTCAAGAATGTTATCGGAGTTGGAGCCTGATTATATATATGATAATCTTTGTTCAGATTGCTATAGATGGGAGCAGGATGATAGGTGGAAAAATATTTTGGATCAAAATATATCACTGTATAAGTATAATACGTTTCTTCAAGAGTTATTAGCTTTGTTTAAATATCGAGGAGATTATGCAATCGCAGAAATATTTGCTGAAGATATCCGTTCTGTCATTTCAAAATTGAAGGTAGATTATGTAGTTCCTATTCCGTTAAGTAGTGAGCGTCTACTTGAAAGAGGTTTTAATCAAAGTGAGGCTTTGCTTAGAGTGGCAGGCGTTACTCCTTCTCTCATTTTAACTAGAATCCATACGGAAAAACAGTCAAAGAAGTCACGTCAACAAAGGCTAGAACTACAGTCTATTTTTTTGTCTGCTGATAAGAAAGATTTAACAGATAAACAAATTCTCCTAGTAGACGATATTTATACTACCGGATCAACTTTACGCCATGCGGCAAAAGTTTTAAAAGAAATCGGTGCCCAAAATATATATTCGCTAACTATTGCGAGGTAATTTTGCTAAAATTGAAACAAATTAAAAATGAAAGATTTAACAGTAGATATATAATGGAATGAGTAATTATAGAACGAGGTATTGAATTAAGGAGGGGGGAGAAAAGAAATGAATGACTTGTCAAATTGTTCAAATTGTGGAGCGATATTTATTAAAACTCAGTTTAGAGATGTTTGTGATGCTTGCTATAAACAGGAAGAACTTCTCTTTGAAAAGGTCTATCAATACATAAGAAAAAGAGAAAATCGTAAAGCAACAATCCAGCAAGTGATAGATGCTACAGATATAGATGAAGAACTGCTTTTTAAATTTATTCGAACTGGTAGACTCAAATTAGCTCAATTTCCAAATCTGGGTTATAAGTGTGAGAAATGCGGGACTATTATACGAGAAGGTATTCTTTGCAGTAAATGCTCCGAGACCTTTCTATCAGATTTGAAGGTTTACCAACAAGAAGAAGATCGTAAACGAGCTATTGAAGAAAGAGATCGGAAGACTACATACTATACAAAAAATTTTAAGGATCTATAGGCTGTATGACTGTTGTCATACAGCTTTTTGGTGCTAAAAATCTATAAATGAAGACAATATTCTATCTGGCTATAAATCCAAACTTTTCTACCATAGACTATTTACTTATCGTAGCATTGGAAGGGCTTTTCAGCTTTTCTTTTTGTCAATAAAAAATGCTACAATGACATAAAACTTACTAAAATACAGCCGATATTATAAATAGATTATTTGATACGTTTTGAAAGTGAGGGGAGTATTTTATGAAAATTAATAACGTAGGTCCTTCCGGGATCAATCCCTATAATAAAAACCTAAATAAAATGAACGAACTAAAAAAATCTTCTTTCAATACAAAAGATAAAATTGAAATTTCAACAACAGCTAAGGAGCTTCAACATTCATCACAGCTCGTTTCACAACGTCAGGAAAAGGTAGAAGCGATAAAAGTATCTGTTGAGAACGGCACATACCAACTAGATGCAAGAGCAACTGCTAAAAGCTTAATCAACTTTTATTTAAAGAAATAGAGGAGGAGCACCGTGTCTGCTGCGAAGATTATAGAACTATTAGATAAATTAATTAAACTTCATGAAAATCTGTATAAGCTTTCTGTTCAAAAGACGGATGTAATAAAGAAAAGCGACATGGAAGGTCTCGATAAATTTTTAAAAGATGAGCAAAAGTATGTAAAGGCGATTGAACAAGTTGAACGTGAAAGACAGCATACTGTTGCTAGTTTAATAGGCAATCAAAGTCAATCGACAAGCTTAACCGATGTAGTGAAATATGTATCAGATGAAGAGCGTGGGAAATTGCTAGGCCAAAGAGAAAGGCTTTTGCAGCTTGTAAATCAATTAAAAAGTCAAAACCAATTGAATCAACAGTTGATTTACAATTCATTACAATACGTTAATTTAACTCTGGATATGTTAAGACCTGCACCACCAGCAGACTTTAATTATAAGAAACCAACTAATGCAGCACCAAAAGGTATAAATAGAGGAATGTTCGATTCAAAAGCTTAAATAGGTAAATAAGCGATAATGGAGGAAATAAGATGGCTTCAACCTTTTTTGGATTAGAAACAGCAAGACGGGGAATGAACGCACAACAAAATGCTTTATATGTAACTGGAAACAACATTTCAAATGCCAATACGATTGGATACTCAAGACAAAGAGTGAATCTTGCCACGACAACACCCTATCCAAGTCCGGGGTTGAATCGCCCAGGTATTGCTGGTCAATTAGGAACAGGGGCCACGGCAAGTTCTATTCAACGAATTCGTGACGAATTTGCTGATTTGCAATATCGAACGCAATACAATAAAACAGGTTATTTCGGTGCGTTGAATGATTCGCTTGTGAAAATGGAAGAAATCCTGAATGAGCCGTCTAGCAGTGGCTTGCAACAAACAATGGATAAGTTTTGGAATTCCCTACAAACATTGGCAGCTAATACAGAAAATAGCGGAGCGAGAAATGTAGTGGCTTCAACTGGTCAAGCTGTAGCGGAGACATTTAATTATTATTACAATTCTTTAACACGTGTCCAAAAGGATATTGGGGATCAATTAGGCGTGAAAGAGAAAGAGATTAATAATATTATTAATCGAATTGCCGAGTTAAATAAGCAAATATCGGAAGTAGAACCACACGGTTTATTACCAAATGACTTATATGATGCACGTGATGTACTAGTTGACCAGCTGTCAGGACTTGTTAACATAAAGGTAACTAAAGTAAAGCCAGATGAATATGGTAATGCTAAGGAAATGGCAGAAGGCTTATATAATATTGAAATTGTAAAAGAAGATGGCACGTCGTATGTTGATGGTGGCCTTAATTTAATTGAAGTAACAGGTAATGGAATCGGTCAGATAAACACGATTTCTATTGAGAAGGATCTAGATAAATCGAATATGGTTACAGGAATTAAAGTTGGAACACATACCATTGATATAGGTGATTTCAAAAAAACAGGTGAGCTATCAGGGATTATCGAAAACTATGGATATATCGAAAAGGATACTATAAAAGGTCATTATCCAGAAATGCTTGAAAATATAAACAAAATGACGATTGCCTTTGTGAATGAATTTAACGCCATCCACCGTCAAGGTGTAGCGTTAAATGAAACAGCACCGAGCGAAATGAATTTCTTCGTATTAGATGGACTAACGCCTGATGCTAACGGAATGTATAGTTTAGATGATATTAGCAATGTCGCACAAATCATTAAAGTGAATGATGAAATTATGAAGGATTCATCTAAAATTGCAGCTGGAAATCCGAATGGTGATGCCGGAAATAACGAAAATGCTCAAAAGCTAGCTGAGATTAAAAGTAAGGATTTTTCTCAATACATAACTGCCGGGAATCTACCATCAGAGATGACAGGCAATATAGATTCCTTCTATCAAGGTGTAATCGGCTCACTAGGTGTGGTTTCTCAAGGAGCGTATACTAATTTAACAAATTCGATTACGATTACGGCTTCTATAGAAGAAAGACGGATGTCTGCCAGCTCTGTTTCGTTGGATGAAGAAATGATCAATATGATTAAGTATCAGCACGGCTACAACGCTTCAGCAAGAATGATCACTGTGGTTGATGAAGTATTGGATAAGATTATAAACGGAATGGGAACGGTTGGCAGATAAGGAGGCTTATTTAAATGCGTGTAACACAATCTATGCTAAGTAATAATACATTGAGACAAATATCGAGTAGCTATACTAAATTATCTCAATTAGATAAGCAATTATATACGGGCAAGAAATTCACAAAACCCTCGGATGATCCAGTTGCGGCTATGAGAGCAATGGGATATCGATCAGATTTAAATCGTATTCAGCAATATCAACAAAATATTGGAGAAGTCAACAACTGGGTGGATAGTACAGATGACGCCCTTAATAATGTCAATTTGGCTTTGCAAAAAATTCGTGAATTAACTGTTCAAGCAAGTAATGGAACCCTTGAAGAAAGCCAACGCTCCTATATTGCGGAAGAGATTAAGCAATTAAAAGAGCAAATTAAATCAGTGGGAGATACACAAATTGGCGGTAAATATTTATTTGGCGGAACAAAAACAGATGTGAAACCGTCGGATGATTTCTCACAAGCAACAGGTTTAATCGAAATTGAAATCTTTAACGGAATCAAATTTTCCGTTAATACAGAAGGAGCAAGCTTGTTTCCTGATTTAGTTGGAACTCCTGCTTCTTCCAATATTACGAGTGATACAGGAACTTCCACTATTAATGTCAAAGGAACATATGGTGATAACGCGGTTACCGAATTAAAAGTATCCTATGATACAGCCTCTCAAAAATGGCAGTTAGATAACGGTACAGAAAAGGTAGATATTAATGGTAAAAACGCAACGATTAATGGCATTACCATTGATTTAACAAATGCCAAAACAGATGAGACGTTTACTATCACGCTAGATAATGGTCAACCATCACCTATTACGAACCCAGAAAAATCGGGTGTTCTTCAAGAGTTAATCAATACGTTAGAAAATGGTGGCAGTGAAGAAGAAATTGGGACATTTCTGTCTAAGTTGGATACCCAAATTAATAATCTTTTAGCTGTTCGTGCAACGGTTGGTGCTAAGCAAAATCGTGTGGAACTAATGGAAGATCGTTTGGGTTCACAGGAAGTATTTTCAACACGTATCCTATCCGATAATGAAGACGTCGATATGGAAAAAGCGATTATGGCTTTGACAGCTCAGGAAAGTGTTCATCGAGCAGCAATGGCTGTCGGTGCAAGAATTATCCAACCTACACTTATGGACTTTTTACGATAGAGAAATGATAATAACTACTTTTATGTAAAATATTGGTAATAAAATGACTTTTGGGGACAACCACTCCTTACACTATATAGAGCTTCTTTTTGGCCTATATGGTGTTAGGATGTTGTCCTTTTTAAAAATTGTCATTTATATAAAGGAGGGCATGATGATGAAATTGCCACAAATCCGACTGCAGTCGCAGTCTGCTCTTATTTCCCTTCAAACTCAAAACGCAGTTGCTCAGCTTCAACAACCTAAAGCGGAATTAGATATCAAGCAACCACCTGCTGAAATGACCATTGAAAGAACACCTTCTCAGCTGACGATTGATCAAACGGCAGCAAGAGAGGCGGTTGACTTAAAATCGATTCGAAAAAGGATTGAAGAGTTTGCTGAAAATGGACGACAAGAATGGCTTGAAGGATTGGCGAGAAGAGCGAATGAAGGCGATGAATTAATGCGAATAGAAAATGGAGGAAACCCTATAGTATCGCAGGCTAAACAAAATAGTGAGAGACCAGAAAAGCAATTTAATATTGGATTTGTGCCACCTCTTTTTAGTGTAAAGTTACATTATGAACCAACGAAACTTGATATAAATTGGAAAGTGAATAAAGTGGAAAATAATACAAGAACAAATAAGCCGACACTAGATTACACACCTGGTAAGGTTGAGGTAGGCTTGAGACAAAAAGAATCCTTACAAATTGATTATGTAAACGTAGACTTTAATGCATGAGGAGATGAACAAAATGAAAATAATGACGAAATATCATGGCGAGATGGATGTAGATGAGAACGACCTTTGGCATTTTAATAAAGGGATACCTGGATTTCTAGAGGAAAAACAATTTTTACTATATCCGTTAGCAGATCAGGATGTTTTTTCAATTTTACAATCAGTTGTACATAGTGAAATTGCGTTTATTGTTGCAAATCCATTTGCGTTTTTTAAAGACTATGAATTTAATCTTGATGAAAATGTACTAGCAACTTTAGATATAGGTAATGAAAACGAGGTTTGTCCACTCGTTATTTTAACATTAGAAGATACGCTCGAAAACTCTACTGCAAATTTACAAGCACCAATCATACTTAATATGAAAAATCACCATGCAAAACAGATTATTCTTCATGAAACAGACTATCAAACGAAGCATCCTTTATCTTTGAAAGCTGAACAGGGGTGATGACATGTTAGTATTAACAAGAAAAATCGGCGAAACGATTATTATTGGTGAGCAAATCGAAATCACGGTTATAGAATCGAAAGGCGATCAAATCAAATTAGGCATTCAAGCTCCAAAAGATGTGGAAATTCACCGAAAAGAAATCTATCAAGCGATTCAAAATGAAAATAAACAAGCATTAAACCATTTGAACCATTTGGAGCAGCTACTAGGACAAAAGAAATAAAAGAATTTAGTTAATTCTATTAAAATAATCGAAAAGTATGTCGATATATAGCGTGTAAAGAAAATGGTGGACGGCCGCCACCCTTTCCAAATTTCATAAAGTTCACACGGACGTGAACTTCTAAATTCAAGGAGGAAATATATAATGAGAATTAATCACAATATCTCAGCTCTTAACACATACCGTCAAATGGGTACTAACCAATCAGCAGCATCTAAAAACATGGAGAAATTATCTTCTGGTTTAAAGATTAACCGTGCTGGCGATGACGCTGCTGGTCTAGCTATTTCTGAAAAAATGCGTGGACAAATCCGCGGTTTAGATATGGCATCTAAAAACTCTCAAGATGGTATTTCTTTAATCCAAACTGCTGAGGGTGCATTAAATGAAACACAATCTATTCTACAACGTATGCGTGAATTAGCAGTACAATCAGCGAATGATACAAATACAACAACTGACCGTGAAGAGATTCAAAAAGAAATTAACCAATTAACATCTGAAATTAACCGTATCGGTAATACTACTGAGTTCAATACTCAAAAATTATTGAATGGTGATAAGGATGGATCACCGGAAATTAAAGCAGTTGCTGGTGAATATGCAATAACAATAGGTGCTGCAGATGTAACAATTGATGGGAAAACTTTCAAATATGATACTAATAGTGCTGATGACGGATCGGTAGCAACATTTAAAACTGCTGCAGGATTAGCAGCTTTAATCGCTAAAGATGATGATTTAAAAGGTAAATACACTGGTGGTGGAACAGGTACTGACTTTACATTAACACAAAAAACTGGTGCAGAATCTTCAACGGAACCTGTAGTTGCTGGTGGAACTTTAGCTGTAACTACACCTGGTGTTACTGGTAAAGCAGCAGGAGCAGGTGCAGATTTACAGTTGCAAATTGGAGCTAATGAAAACCAAAGTATGACAATTACTATTGGAGACATGAGAGCGGCAGCTTTGGGTATTACTACAGCTGGTAATACGAATTCTAAATTGGCAGTAACTGATGGTACTAATAATACTGCAACTGAAACTGCCCTAAATGTTTTAACTCATGCAGACGCTGCTAAATCTGTGACTACGATACAAAAAGCAATTGATACAGTATCTAGTGAGCGATCTAAGTTGGGTGCAAGTCAAAACCGTCTAGAGCACACTATCAACAACTTAGGTACATCTTCTGAAAACTTAACAGCTGCTGAGTCTCGTATCCGTGACGTTGACATGGCTAAAGAAATGATGGAAATGACTAAGAACAATATTTTACAACAAGCTGCTCAAGCTATGCTTGCTCAAGCAAACCAACAACCACAAGGTGTTCTTCAATTATTACGTTAATAATAGGTTGATAAAAAGCTGGGGATTATTTTATCCCCAGTTTTTTTGTGTAAATAGATAAATATATATATTTATCTATTTGAAAAATATGACTAATAGTTTACTAATTTGCTGCTGTATGAGGTATATAATAAGCAAATAGATATAAATAACTGAATATTTAAAATAGTGATTTTTGTTCATATAAGTTAACCTAATAGCTCCGATAAATTATTTTGTAAGATACATAATGACCTTAGAGTAAATTGAACAGACTGATATTGAATAAGTTTGATAACTTATTCTAAATGTTTTAAGCATCTTTACATATGATAATCATTTGTAAAAAAAACAGCATTAGTTATCAAAAATCATTATGACATCCTACAAAACTTTAAAAGTAAGGATGCTTTTATTGAAAATGGAGCTCATGGAAGGGGAAGTTTTATATGCGTATCAATCACAATATTGCAGCATTAAACACTTATCGTCAATTAGGGACAAATCAAACAGCATCATCAAAAAATATGGAGAAATTATCTTCAGGTATGAAAATTAACCGTGCTGGTGATGATGCTGCAGGCTTAGCTATTTCTGAGAAAATGCGTGGTCAAATTCGAGGTTTAGATATGGCTGCCAAAAATGCTCAAGATGGTATCTCGTTAATTCAGACAGCGGAAGGTGCTTTAAATGAAACACATAGTATTCTACAACGTATGAGAGAGTTGGCAGTTCAAGCAGGAAATGATACTAATAATGACCAAGATCGTGGTGAAATTCAAAAGGAAATTAACCAATTAACCTCTGAAATAAATCGTATCGGAAATACTACAGAATTTAATACTCAAAAATTATTAAATGGTGAAAAATCTACTGAATTATCAAGTGTTGATGTGCTCACTACATTAGCAGGTGTGACAGCAGATGGAACAGCTACGCCTCCTATTACAGAGGTTAAGGGACAATATCAATTTGATTTTAGTAATTATGATTTTAATATTGATGGGATTGCGCTTAACTACGATTCCACAGGTGTTTCAGGTTATAAAGATGTCGATACTTTAGTTGCGCAAATTAATGGAGATGGAACTTTAGGTGCTAAATATACGGCTAGTAATGTTAATGGGAAAATTCAACTAGAGCAAAATACAGGTAACGCGACAGCTCCAAATATTAAGTTAGTAGGAACATCTATTACATTACAAATTGGTGCAAACGAAAACCAATCGATGAGTATGGAAATTAAAGACTTACGAGCTAGTGCGTTAGGTATTACAGGAGTAAAAGGATCGAATGGATTTACAGATGATAATTCGGTTAATAATGGTACAAACAATATGTCTGTCGAAGCTGCACTAAGTGTAGAAACGCATGAGAGCGCTGCTGCAGCTATTACTAAAATTCAGTCAGCTATTGATACTGTATCAGGCGAACGATCTAAACTTGGGGCATATCAAAATCGTTTAGAGCACACAATCAATAACTTAGGTGCATCATCTGAAAATCTATCAGCTGCTGAATCTCGAATTCGTGATACTGATATGGCGAAAGAAATGATGGAAATGACGAAGAACAACATCCTACAACAAGCTGCTCAAGCAATGCTTGCTCAAGCGAACCAACAACCACAAGGTGTTCTTCAACTATTACGTTAATAATATTAAAGAAAGGGATTTTAGATTTTCTAGAGTCTCTTTTTTGTGATGGTAGATTAAACGAATTTTAGCTGAATCAAATAGAAAAAAAGTAAAGTATCTATATATCATTATATTACGAGATAGAATAGTCTTAATTCCTTTTAATAGAGTTAGGGCTTTTTCTATTTTAAGAAGAGAAGATAGAGAAGACTATGTTTCAGTAAGAGGAACTTTAACTTAGGGAAAGGACTATTATATAAAAGAGATAACTATATTTCTACATCAAGTAAAAACTTCAAAGCTGAAACCGATAATATACATAAAGATGTCGTTTAGTTGAAAGGAGAGAAGATGAATGATGGACAAAGTGACGGGTTCTTCTGGTTCGGTTGGGATTAAATCGACTAGCGGAATCGATTTGGATAGAACAAAGAATCGTGAAGAAGGGTTGAAACAGATTGAACAATTTGAAAGACAAATCAAAAATGGTCAATCAAAAGAACAGCTTGAAAAAGTTGTAGATAGCATGAATCAGTTTTTGACAGCTTCTAATACGCATTTGAAATTTGAATTTCATGACGAATTACGAGAGTACTATGTGACCGTTGTCGATGATGTCACTCAGGAAGTCATCAAAGAAATTCCCTCTAAGAAAATGTTGGATATGTATGCCTCGATGATGTCAGAGGTATTAGGAATAGTGGTAGATCAGAAGATTTAAAGGAGTGAGGAATAATGGTCACTAGGATCAGTGGTTTAGCAAGCGGTATGGATATTGATAGTATCGTTTCAAATATGATGAAGGCACAAAGAGCTCCATTAGATAAAATAAAGCAAAAGATACAATTACTTGAATGGCAGCGGGATGATTATCGCTCAATGAATACATTATTATTGAATTTCCGTACTAATGAATTAGTGAATATGAAATTGACGAGTAGTTATCGTACAAAAGTAGTAAGTTCATCTGATGAAAGTAAGATAACAGCAACTGCTACAAGCTCAGCAAGTAATGCTTCATATACAATTTCTCGAGTGGAACAACTTGCTACTGCTGAAGTGAGAAAAAATGCAGGTTCGATTACGAAAAATGGTTCAACATTTGATGCTTCCAAAAGTTTATACTCACAAAATAATTCATTTACTACTGGACCAATTAATTGGAAAGAAGGAGCCGTTTTAACGGAAAATTTTAAAACAACGGAAAAAAGCAATACGATTGATTTGAGCGCAATTAAAATGAATGATGGTGAGAGTTTTAATGTAGATAATATCGACAAAGATCAGCTGTCTTCATGGAGTGTAAAGGTAAATGGGAAATCGTATCAAGTTGTGACAAGTGGGACACCAGATGCTAATCAGGTGCTATTATCCAATGACGGAAAAACATTAACATTTAAGGATAATATAGATGCAAATAGTGATATTCGTTTGGATTATATAGGTTTGAAAAAAACGGAAAATGTAGCTGTATCCACAAATGGTACAGTCAAGCTTTCACAAATTGGAATTTCGTTACCAAGTGCTGGAACAGAAGAGAAACTAAAAGTGACGATTGTTGATAAAAAGACAAGTGAGAAAAAAGAGGTCAATTACACTTTAAAATCTACTGGTGAAATACTAGATGAAAATGATACAGTTATTGGAGCTGTTGATGCGGAAACGGGCGAAATTAAATTTAATGAGAAAGCTCCTAAAAATGATAATGCTTCTTATACGTTAGAGATGAAATATAGTCACAAATACACAAATGTCTCATTAATTACCAATACATCTGACGGGAAACAATATGAGAAGTTTTTAGTAACTGGGTCAGATTCCTTAAATGACCTTTCTGGAAAAATCAGTGATTCTGATGTAGGGGTATCCATGTTTTATGATTCCCATACAGGACAGATGACACTTACTCGGAAAGAAACAGGAGACTTTAATAAGAGTGGAAATGATTTAGAAGTATACGGTGATTTGTTAAATAATACTCTTCGTTTTGGAACTGGAGCTTCCACTATACAAGGAACAAATGCGAAATTTACGATTAACGGTCTGGATACAGAACGTCATTCGAATAATTTCACCATTGATGGTATTACCTTTAATTTGAAACAAGCTTTTGAAAGTACGGACTCACCAGTAACGATTGGTGTCACAAACGATACAAATAAAATCTACGACAACATCAAGGGCTTTATCGACAAATACAACGAGTTGATTGGTCAAATTCAATTGAAGCTTGATGAAAAGCGTTATAAAGACTATGAACCGCTAACAGATGATCAAAAAGAATCATTGAGCGATAAGCAACAAGAAAAGTGGGAAGGGTTAGCGAAGAGTGGTTTATTACGTAGGGACTCTATATTAAGCGGAGTTCTTTCTAACATGCGTTCCAATTTTTATGCTACGGTTAAAAATAACGAAATCTCTGATAAGTATAATCAGCTTTCGAAAATTGGCATTACGACATCGGCGAATTATTTAGATGGAGGAAAGCTAGAAATCAATGAAACACAATTGAAGAAAGCGATTGAGGAAAATCCGGAATCTGTTGAACAATTATTCCGTGGTGAAAATGGAATTATCGAAAATCTACAAAAAACAGTCAATAATGCAATGGATGCCTTAAAGGAGAAAGCAGGGAATTCCAATTCGACGAATCAAACTTTTAAAATAGGTAGAGAATTAGATGATCTTGAAAAAAGACAAACTCGTTTTGAGGAACGTTTAGAAATGTTAGAAACTCGTTATTGGTCCCAATTTAATGCGATGGAACAGGCGATACAAAATTCGAATTCTCAGTCAGCCTATTTGTCGCAGTTCTTTAGTTCTTAATGAACATTTAATTAGAGTAGGAGTGGTTACAATTGTCTATAAACAATCCATATAAAGCATATGAGCAAAACTCTGTTACAACAGCTTCACCAGGAGAATTAACTTTAATGCTTTACAACGGCTGTTTGAAGTTTATAGGAAAAGCTAAAATAGCAATTGAGCAGAATCATATTGAGGAACGCAATACGAATATCCAGAAAGCACAAAATATTATACGTGAATTAATGGTTACTTTGAATATGGATTATGAAGTATCCAAAAATATGATGACTATCTATGAATATATTAATGGCTTGTTAACAGAAGCCAATATTCAAAGTGAATTGGCGAAGTTAGTGGAAGCAGAAGGACTAGTAAAAGAATTCCGTGATACTTGGAAGCAAGTTGTACAGATGAATCGAAAAAAACAATACCAAGGTGGAGCTATTTGATGCAAGAAACACTGAAAAATTGCTATGAACTAACAGGGCAATTGCTAAAGCTGTCGAGAATTAAACCAAATGATATAAGTGACGAGCAATATCAGGAAATCAATGATGTTTTGAGAAAGCGCGAACATTTATTTCCAGCCTTGCAAAAACCATCAGACACTATAGAACAAGAATATGCTTCGAAAATTTTAGAATTTAATAAAGAAATTGATCGTAATCTAGTAGAAATAAAAAAGCAAATTCAACTCAAAATTAGAGATTTGAAGAAGAAAGAGAAATCGAATAATAGCTATCTTGGATATGGTAATGCAGGAGCAAGTAGCTATTTTTACGATAAAAAACAATAAGGTGATTCCATCTGGAGTTACCTTTTTGTTTTAGTGGATTTCAAAAAGATAGTGCTTTTTCAGTTGATAGACGGACAGCCTATTTTACATATGTTATAAAGCTATGACAGAAAGTAAACGATTTTTGTCGAAATCAACAATAAGAGTAGACAAATCTGTACGTTTTAAACAATGAAAAAAATATGAAGTTTTTTGTTCGAAAATTCGACAAATTTTTTTTATGTTTCATGAAGGGTTTGAAAGGGGTATCATAGAATTTATATAGTATAGTTTTATTTAAAGGAGGACTCACTTATGGATTATAACATTCGTGGTGAAAACATTGAGGTAACTCCAGCTCTACGCGAATATGTGGAGAAGAAAGTTGGAAAACTGGAAAGATATTTTAACAACACACCAAATGCTAATGCGTACGTAAACTTAAAGGTTTATAACGATAAAACATGTAAGGTTGAAATTACAGTACCAATGACTAATCTTGTATTGCGCGCAGAAGAAAGAAACACAGATATGTATGCAGCAATCGATATGATTACGGATAAGCTTGAAAGACAAATTCGTAAGCATAAAACAAAAGTAAATCGTAAGTTCCGTGCAACTGGAACAACTCCAGAGGTATTTGTTTTTGAAGCAGAAGATGAAGCAGATCCGCAAGATGTTGTTGAAGCAGAAGAATTAGAAATTGTACGTAACAAGCGATTTTACCTTAAGCCAATGGACAGTGAGGAAGCAATTCTTCAAATGAACATGCTTGGTCATAACTTCTTCGTTTATACAAATGCTGAAACAGAAGTGACAAATGTTGTATACAAACGTAAAGATGGCCGTTACGGATTAATTGAGCCAAATAAATAAGAAGTAGCCAGAATCTTAAGGATTCAAAGAGAACTTCTTTCATAAAATAACTTAAGCGCAAGCGCCTTGATCAGCCCCGACCAGCATAAGTCGAGTTGGCAAGAAGGTTGCTCTTTGATCTTCTAGATGACTCGACTTATGACATCGAGGGGCTAGGCGCTGAAGCTAGACAGTAATCCAAGTGAAAAATATTATACTTATTGTCATAAAAAAGACCGACTTTTCACATTCTTAATGAATATATGAAAAGTTGGCTTTTTTCATTAATACTCTTTTGTTCCTTTTGTTTTGATTATCTTCTATGAATAAATCCTTATGCCTCTCTCAATCTCCACTAGTTGTACCATGTTTGTAGAAATGGTATTATAAAAAATGGATAATTTTTTTAAATTATCATGAATTAGGCGTCATTTAGGCGTTAAAATTAGGTTTACTTTTAAATGAAAATAAAAACCTGGAATAGGTTTTTAATAGGTCATTGTGTCAATAGTTCATTTTGGTTCATGGTATAGCAGAAATGGCTATTCGAATCATAATCACAAAACAGAGGAGCGTTTGTGAATGTTATCAATATTAAATAAAGTGTTCGATCCAAATAAGCGTGAAGTGAAACGTCTGCAAAAATTAGCAGATCAAATTGAAGTGCTAAAGCCTACAATGGAGGCCATGTCAGATGCGGAACTTCAAGCGAAAACGGAAGAATTTAAAAATCGATATAATAATGGTGAAAAGCTAGATGACATGCTAGTAGAAGCGTTCGCTGTTGTGCGTGAAGCTTCTAAGCGTGTATTAGGAATGTTTCCTTTCCCAGTTCAGTTAATGGGGGGCGCGACTCTTCATGATGGGAATATCGCAGAAATGAAAACCGGTGAAGGTAAAACGTTAACGTCCACCATGCCTGTTTACTTAAATGCGATTACTGGGAAAGGTGTGCACGTTATTACAGTCAATGAATATTTGGCATCTCGTGATGCGACTGAAATGGGCGAGTTATATAGATTTTTAGGCTTAACCGTCGGCTTGAATTTAACAGGTCTTTCTCGTGAGGAAAAACAAGAAGCGTATCGTGCAGATATTACCTATGGTACAAACAATGAATTTGGTTTTGACTATTTACGTGACAACATGGTGTTGTACAAAGAGCAAATGGTTCAAAGACCATTACATTATGCTGTAATTGACGAGGTTGACTCGATTTTAATTGATGAAGCACGTACACCATTGATTATTTCTGGTAGTGCTCAGAAATCGACGCAATTATATATGCAAGCCAATGCCTTCGTACGTACATTAACGAAAGAAAAAGATTATACGTATGATGAAAAAACAAAAGGTGTTCAATTAACCGAAGAAGGTATTACAAAAGCGGAACGTGCTTTCCGAATTGAAAACCTATTTGATATATCACATGTGTCTTTAAATCACCACATTAATCAAGCATTAAAAGCACATGTAAGTATGCATAATGATGTTGATTATGTAGTACAAGACGGTGAAATTGTGATTGTTGACCAATTCACAGGTCGTTTAATGAAAGGTCGTCGTTATAGTGATGGCTTACATCAAGCTATCGAAGCAAAAGAAGGCTTAGATATTCAAAATGAAAGCATGACTTTAGCGACTATTACTTTCCAAAACTATTTCCGTATGTATGAAAAGCTGGCAGGTATGACAGGTACTGCGAAAACGGAAGAAGAAGAATTCCGTAATATTTATAATATGAATGTTGTGGCGATTCCTACGAACCGTGAAATCATGCGTGATGACCGTGCCGATTTAATTTATGCTTCGATGATGGGCAAATTTAACGCAGTTGTAGAAGATATTAAAGAGCGTCATGAAAAAGGGCAGCCTGTTCTTGTGGGTACGGTTGCTATTGAAACATCTGAGCTTATTTCAAGTTTATTAACTAAGCACAGAATTCCTCATAATGTCTTGAATGCGAAAAACCATGGTCGTGAAGCAGAGATTATTTTAAATGCTGGACAACCAGGTTCGGTTACAATTGCAACGAACATGGCTGGTCGTGGTACGGATATCAAGCTTGGTGAAGGGGTTAAAGAGCTCGGTGGTTTAGCGGTTATTGGTACAGAGCGCCATGAATCACGTCGTATTGATAATCAGCTTCGTGGACGTTCTGGACGTCAAGGTGACCCAGGGGTAACACAATTCTATTTATCAATGGAAGATGAATTAATGCGCCGTTTCGGCTCTGATAATATGAAAACAATGATGACTCGTCTAGGTATGGACGATGATCAGCCAATCCAAAGTAAGATGGTTACAAAAGCTGTAGAATCAGCTCAAAAACGTGTTGAAGGAAACAACTTTGATGCGCGTAAGCAATTGCTGCAATATGATGATGTATTACGTCAACAACGTGAAATTATCTATAAGCAACGTTTTGAAGTATTAGATAGTGAAAGCTTAAGAAGCATCGTTGAACAAATGATCGCTTCTTCTGTAGAACGCCATGTAGCTGCTTTTACAACAGATGAGGAGCAATCGAATTGGAATCTACATGGTTTAGTAGATTACATCAATGGTAATCTTCTTCGTGAAGGAGTTATCACTGAGAGTGATTTACAAGGTAGAGAACAAGAGGAAATTGTGGAACTTATTTTAGAAAAAGTGAAAGATGTATACGATGATAAGGAAGAGCAATTATCTGAAGAGCAAATGCGCGAGTTCGAAAAAGTTATCGTTCTTCGTTCAGTAGATAGCAAATGGATGGATCATATTGATGCAATGGATCAGCTTCGTCAAGGTATTCATTTACGTGCATACGGTCAAATTGACCCACTAAGAGAATATCAGCAAGAAGGCTTCGCGATGTTTGAAGAAATGATTGCATCGATTGAAGATGAAATTGCTAAATATATCATGAAAGCTGAAATTCGTAATAACCTTGAAAGAGAAGAGGTTGCGAAGGGACAAGCTGTACATCCAAAAGAAGGCGAAGAAGTGAAGAAAAAGCCTGTTCAAAAGAAAGAAGAAGTTGGACGTAACCAACCTTGCCCATGTGGAAGTGGCAAGAAATATAAAAACTGCTGCGGTCGATAAGAAAAGCATAATCGTCTTTAGACTATAAATGCAGTGAGCGTATAGTTAGGAACAATGGAGGAGTGGCAATTCATTGCCTCCTCCTTTCCTTTGTTTAGATAATTATCCTGAAGGATTATTGTTAAGGGATTTGAATACATTGTTAGATATAAATAAATTTTTGAGGTGAAGAGCATATGGAATTAGCAGAAATCAGATCAGAGCTCGAAAAAACAGCTAAAAAATTAGCGGACTTTAGGGGGTCTCTTTGACTTAGAAGAGAAAGAGGCTCGCATTGCGGAATTAGATCATGAAATGACGCATCCGGATTTTTGGAACAATCAAGATACGGCTCAAGTGGTAATTAATGAAGCAAATGCATTAAAAGAATTAGTGGGACAATTCCAATCGATGAGTGAAAATCATGAAAATCTGGAGTTGACATTTGAACTTTTAAAAGAAGAAGACGATGCCGATTTACGTGCTGAATTAGAAGAAGAATTAAAGCAATTAATTGTTCAAATGAGTGAATATGAATTACAAGCTTTATTAAGTGAACCTTATGATAAAAACAATGCTATTCTTGAACTTCATCCAGGTGCTGGTGGTACAGAGTCACAGGATTGGGGCTCTATGCTTCTACGAATGTATACACGTTGGGCAGAGAAGCAAGGATTTAAAGTAGAAACACTAGATTACCTAGCAGGAGATGAAGCGGGTATTAAAAGTGTAACGCTACTCATTAAAGGTCATAATGCTTACGGTTATTTAAAGGCTGAAAAAGGTGTTCATCGTTTAGTTCGTATTTCACCATTTGATGCGTCAGGACGTCGTCATACATCATTTGTTTCATGTGATGTAATGCCTGAATTTAATAATGAAATAGAAGTTGATATTCGTACAGAAGATTTGAAAATTGATACGTACCGTGCAACAGGTGCAGGTGGTCAGCATATTAATACGACTGATTCAGCTGTTCGTATTACTCATATTCCAACGGGTGTGGTTGTAACATGTCAAACAGAGCGTTCGCAAATTAAAAACCGTGAACGTGCGATGAATATGCTGAAATCCAAGCTATATCAACGTCAAATCGAAGAACAACAAGCGAAGCTTGATGAAATTCGTGGCGATAAGAGTGATATTAGTTGGGGAAGCCAAATTCGATCTTATGTATTCCACCCATATTCAATGGTTAAAGACCATCGTACAGGGGTGGAAACAGGAAACGTGCAAGCGGTTATGGATGGCGATTTAAATGCCTTTATCGATGCTTATTTACGCTCAAAATTAGCTTAATTGAAACTGCAAGACTTTGTTATAAGTCTTGCAGTTTTTTTTGTTCTACTTCCGGAACCGGTTCAGAATAAGAAGTTGAATCAAATCCAGCAAAAGTTGAATCCAATTTGCTAGAAGTTGAACCGAACGAACGATAAGTTGAACGAAATTGATTGAAAGTTGAATCAAAATCTCCCGAGCGCAATTCATCATTCGAAAATAAAACAAAAATATAGCTAAAATGTTGTTTTAACGCTTTACTACGTTATCTAGCTGTTATTTACATACACATTTATAGGGTGCTATACTCATTTTTGGTGAAAATTATATGAGAAAAAAGAAATACTAGAAATAGATGGATTTTGCAATAGGAGGCCAGTATGAAAAATAGCAACAAGTATTTAAATACGGTATGGGAATACGGGCATGTATTGTTAGGTGCTGCCGTTATTGCTATTACCTTTAATGTTTTCTTGCTTCCAAATAAAATAGCTTCGGGTGGTACAAGCGGGATCAGTACAATCGTGGCTTCGCAATTTGGAATTGAGCCTGCTTTTACGCAGTGGGCACTAAACATTCCGTTGTTTATTGCGGGAGTTGTTTTATTAGGTAAGCAGTTTGGGTTAAAGACATTAGTTGGAACGATGTTTTTTCCGTTAGTCGTATATATAACAAAAGATTGGGACCCGTGGACAACAGATGCATTACTTGGCGCTATTTGTGGAGGTTTGGGTGTCGGTTTAGGACTTGGAATTGTGTTCCGAGGTAAAGGTTCAACAGGTGGAACAGATGTTGCGGCTCAAATTTTACACAAATTTACGCATGTTAGTTTAGGGAAATGTGTGGCACTTATTGATGGATTAATTGTAATCACAGCGAGCTTTGTGTTTGATATTGAGCGAGGACTATATGCGCTGATTGGATTGTATGTGACAAGTAAGACAATTGATCTTGTACAGGTTGGAATTGAAAGCTCAAAAATGACAATGATTATTACGAATAAGGAAGAAGAAATTCGCACAGCGATTTTTGATAAGATTGATCGAGGGGTAACGGAGCTTAATGGAAAAGGGGGTTATACAGAAACGCATAAGCCAGTGCTTATTTGTGTAGTAGATACTTCGCAATTCACAAAATTGAAACAAGTGGTGAAAAGCATTGATCCTCAAGCATTTGTTGTAGTAATGGATGCCTCTGAGGTTCTAGGAGAAGGATTTAATGGCGTTTAATAGCACCTACAAAATGGTATAATATTCTTGTATTTGTAAATTTTGTAGGGGGGATAGGTGTGAACAAAAAGTTACTTGCTTTAATGCTTGGTACGTCCATTGTTCTAGCTGCGTGTGGGGGAGATAAAGCAGATGATAAGCCTTCGAGTGATGGCGGTACAACAACTGCTGATTCTGGTCAAGAAGCGAAGTTATATAAGAATAATTGTGCGAGCTGTCATGGTGAAAATCTAGAAGGATTGGTAGGTCCAGAATTGAAGAAAGTCGGTGCTACTTTATCAAAGGATGAGATTGAGAAGGTTATTCTAGAAGGTAAGGGTTCAATGCCGAAAGAACAGCTTCAAGGGGAAGAGGCTTCACAAGTTGCGCAATGGTTATCTGAAAAAAAATAGTAGTTAATCAGACTAAGTCCAGCATGATGGATTTAGTCTTTTTGTTTTACATAGTAGATTAGGTTTGGAGTATGTTTAAATCGAGTACTATATTGACAATGCTTAATGGTTATATTTGACAAATAATTCTTATTTATGACAAATTTCTAGGTGAATGATGCTTATAAATATGTTACATTGTAGATGAGTTACTTCCATTTAATTCCACGATCCCGTTTTTTCTCCAATATTTAAATACATTGGTACAAATACAATCCCAACACACGATTGAAATGAAAATGTAATATTAATTAGCCCCTCATTCGTAAGGTTTGATGGTATAATGGCTTAGTAGAAAATAAGGGTTTTTGTTTAATTTTGTTAATTTATGATGATAATTTGTCGAATAAAGATTATAAATAGTCCTTTTTAATGAAGAATAACAAGGAAAAGCATAGGTGGTTTTTTTATGATAGAAATGATAGATGTTCAAAAAACGTATCCTAATGGTGTTAAAGCTGTTAATGGGATTAATGTGAAAATAAAAAAAGGTGAGTTTGTTTACGTTGTTGGACCAAGTGGTGCGGGTAAGTCAACATTTATAAAAATGATGTACCGTGAAGAAAAACCAACGAGTGGTTCAATTGTTGTAAATGGTATAGGCCTAGCGAGTATCCGTAACTCGAAAGTTCCGGTTTTTAGAAGAAATATTGGTGTGGTCTTTCAAGACTTTAAACTATTACCAAAACTTACAGTTTACGAGAATGTTGCTTTCGCATTGGAAGTAATTGAAGAAGAACCAAAAGAGATAAAAAGACGTGTTATGGAAGTACTTGATCTTGTTGGATTAAAGCATAAGGCGAGAATGCAACCAGCCGAGTTATCTGGGGGAGAGCAGCAACGTGTTTCTATTGCTCGCTCTATTGTGAATGATCCAAAGGTTGTTATTGCAGATGAACCTACTGGTAACCTAGATCCAGAAACTTCTTGGGAGATTATGAATATTTTCGAAGAGATTAATAGACGTGGAACAACGATTGTAATGGCGACGCATAATAAAGAGATTGTAGATAATTTAAAGCATCGAGTTATTGCAATTGAAGGCGGGAAAATCACTAGAGATGAACAAAGAGGTGACTACGGTTATGAATATTAATAGTATCCGTCGCCACTTTAGAGAGAGCTTTAAAAGTCTTGGTCGTAATGGGTGGATGACATTTGCTTCAGTCAGTGCGGTAACAGTTACCCTTCTTTTAGTAGGGGTGTTCTTCGTACTGATGATGAACTTAAATAATTTTGCAAAGAATGTTGAAAATGATGTGGAAATTCGTGTTCATTTAGATGTTGCTGCAACGCAAGCAGATATGAAGACGGTTGAGAAAGAACTTAAAGAGATACCTCAGGTCAAAAAAGTTACGTTCTCTTCTAAGGAAGAAGAATTAGATCAATTAATTAATTCAATGGGAGAATCATTCTCTTTATTTGAACAGGATAATCCTTTAAGAAATGTATATGTGGTTAAAACCAAAACACCACAAGATGTTATTTCAGTAGCTAAGAAAATCGAAAAGCTAAATTTCGTTGAAAAAGTGAAATACGGAAAAGGAACAGTTGAGAAGTTATTCGATTTTGTGAAGATCTCTCGTAATATTGGTATAGCTTTAATTATTGGTTTACTATTTACAGCGATGTTCCTAATTTCAAATACGATCAAAATTACCATTGTTGCAAGAAAGTCTGAAATAGAGATTATGAGATTAGTAGGTGCTACGAATTCGTTTATTCGCTGGCCTTTCTTCTTAGAAGGTTTATGGCTTGGTATTTTAGGGGCCATTATTCCAATCATTCTAATTGCAACTACGTACTACAACGTCTATAACTATGTAACTCCAAGAATAGATGTACCATTTATTGAATTACTTTCATTCAATCCATTTGTTTATCAGATTGCTGGAATTCTCATTCTAATGGGCGGACTAATTGGAGTATGGGGAAGTATGATGTCTGTACGTAAATTCCTAAAAATCTAAAAAGAGGGTGAGCCAATTCGTTGGCTCAACTCCTCTTTTATTATTTGTAAAGGAAAGAAAGGTGAGTGTACATGCTAAAAAAGAAATTGTTCATTTTAAATACAACAATCATTCTTGGACTAACTAGTACGGTTGTTACTACTGGTGTAAGTGCTGAAACGATTAGCGATATGGAAAGCAAAAAGCAACAAATTCAGGACAAGCGTTCAGGATTAAAGTCGGATATTTCAAGTACAGATGAAAAAATTAAACAATTGCAGGATGACCAAGATACACTTGCTGCAGAAATTAAACGTATTGATTTGGCAGTAGCCGATACAAATGCTAAAATTCGTGAAAAAAATAGTGAAATTACTGATACAAAAGCAGAAATTAAGAAATTAGAAGAGCAAATTGAAACATTAAAACAACGCATTGAGAAAAGAAATCAGATTTTAAAAGATAGAGCGATTTCTTTTCAAGAGAATGGCGGTAAGGTTAACTATTTAGAAGTATTGCTAGGAGCTACTAGTTTCGGAGATTTACTAGATCGTGTACAAGCCGTTTCAACGATTATGGAAGCGGATCAAGATTTAGTAAAGCAGCATGAACAAGATAAAGCAGACCTAGAAGATACTCAAAAGAAAGTTGAAAAGAAGCTATCTAATTTAAATGATTTACGACAAGAATTAGAGGGCATGAAAGCAACTTTAGCGAAACAAAAAGCAACAAAAGATTCTCTAATGAAAAAATTAGAGGCTGAAGAGAAAGATGCTCATACATATAAAATGAGTTTAAAAGAAGAAGATGATATTTTAGCAGCGCAACAAGATGCTATTAATAAGGCAATTGCTAACGAGAAGAAACGACAAGCAGAACTAGAGGAAGCTAGAAAAAAAGCAGCGGCTAAAAGTGAATCAAGCGGTGGTTCTAGTTCAGGCTCTGGCTCAGGCTCAGGATCAGGTAGTGGACAAGCTCCAGCTATCTCATCAGGAAACTTTACAAGACCAGCCGTTGGCAGATTAAGCTCAGGATTCGGATCACGTTGGGGAACTATGCACTATGGGGTAGATATCGCTAACTCTTCTGATGTGCCGATTGTGGCGGCAGCTGATGGGGTTGTTGTGAGATCTTACTACTCAACTTCTTATGGAAATGCAGTATTTATCTCACATTCTATTAATGGACAAGTGTATACAACAGTTTATGCTCATATGGAAAGTCGTATGGTATCAAATGGTCAAACAGTAAGCAAAGGTCAACAAATTGGTATTATGGGTAATACTGGTCAATCTTTTGGTCAACACTTACATTTTGAATTGCACAAAGGTCCTTGGACTGCATCGAAAAGCGGTGCGATTAATCCAGTAGGAATTGTACCACTATAAAATATATTAACCAGACGTACTTTTTCAAATGAAAATAAGGTTAATGATAGGAAAAAATCCCGTTTTAATGAACGGGATTTTTCTTGTGATTAGAGATAAAAAGTTCAATTGTACAACAGAGTAATATTTTGACCTTCCAAAAAGCTAATCCATTCTTCACCTGGTTTTTGATCAGTAATGCAGTAGTCGATTTGGCTGAAATCAAACATTTTGACGAAGCCGATTTTATCAAATTTTGTAGAGTCTACTAAAAGAATCGTTTTCGTTGCTTGCTGGTTCATGAGCTTTTTTAATTCACTTTCAGGCTCGTTTGAATCTGTAATGCCGTGCTGCATAGAGAGTCCCTTGCAGCTGCAGATGGCAACACCAACATTATAGTTTTGAACGGTGTGTCTTGCTACAGGACCTAGCAATGCACTTGATTTGGCACGTAAAGTTCCTCCTGTAGAAATGATAGTATGATTGGCATTATTGAATTCTTGTAAAACTGTAACGGAATTGGATATAATCGTTAAATTTTCTCTTTGCTCTAATAGTTTCTTTACTGCTTCGAATACCGTTGAGCTAGAATCAGCTAAGATCGTTTCATCATCTTGAATTAATGATAGAATTTGATCGGCTATTTGAAGTTTTTTGTCCATATTTCGAGTATTACGAGTTTGATAAGGTAAATCTTCGTTTGTATGAATGTTTAATACTGCACCACCATAGTTACGAGTTACCACACCCTCTTTTTCAAGCTTTTCTAAGTCTCTCCGTATCGTTTCTTCGGTTACATCAAAGCTTGCAGCTAATTGAGCCACTAGCACCTTCTTTTCCTTGTATAATTCTTTCATTATTAATTCTTTTCTTTCGAATGCTTTCATATTCAGTCCACCTCTATACGTATTATTTTACCTAAAAAACAGAAAAAAACATAATAAATAACAAAAAGACAGAAAATATTCTTTGTTTGTGTTTGTTTTAGGCTAAATTTTGAACAAATAAATAAAAAACAAAAGAAAAACAACAAAATATGTTGATTCTTTTTTGTTTTGATAGTATTATGAGGTTGTAAACGAAGAACAATACGGATTCTCAAGGAAGTGAAATAATTGACTTATGTAGCTGTTGATATAGGTGCATCAAGTGGTCGCCTAGTGTTAGGAGAGATCCAGAATGACAAACTTGAAATCAAAGAAATTCACAGATTTGCAAATGGATTTACTGAAGTAGGTGGGACATGTTATTGGGACATTGATCATTTATTAACAGAAATTGTTAAAGGTTTACAGGTTGTGAAAAGCTTAGGGCATCATTCTTGTACCGTAGGCATTGATACTTGGGCAGTTGATTATGTATTAGTTGATGAAAAAAGTAAGCGGTTACAAGAGGTTGTATCCTATCGTGATCATCGTACAGAAAACACAATAAATAAAGTGACAAAACAGATTTCGAAAGAAGATATATACGAAAAAACAGGTATTCAGTTTTTGCCTTTTAATACTCTTTATCAGTTGTATGAAGAAGATCCAAGTAAACTAGCAAAAGCAAAGCATATATTGATGGTTCCTGATTATTTAGGTTATTGTCTGACGGGAAATGCAGTATCAGAAGCAACCAATGCCTCATCAACACAATTGTTAAATGTACACAGCGGTGACTATGATGAGGATTTACTAAAACTGTTACATATGAAAAGAGAACAATTTCCTCCACTAAAACAGCCTGGTTTTGTACTTGGAAATGTGGAAAAAAGCAGGTTCCCAGAATATGAACTTCCAGATTGTCAGGTTATTACTGTGGCTACTCATGATACGGCATCAGCGGTATTAGGGACACCTGGAACGAAAGATGATTGGGCATTTTTAAGCAGTGGAACATGGTCCTTACTTGGAATGGAGCTTGATCAGCCTGTGATTTCTGAACAAGCCTTTCAGCACAATTATACAAATGAGTGGGGGGCTTTTAAAACGACACGTTTTTTAAAAAACATTATTGGGATGTGGCTCATTCAAGAAGTAAGAAGGCTTCTTCCAAAAGATTATAACTTTGCACAGTTTGTGGAAGAAGCTAAGAAAGTGACTGGGATTCCACCTTTTATTAATTTCAATGATGAGCGATTTTTAAATCCAATTAATATGATTGAAGAAATTCAAAGTTATTGTCGTGAAACACATCAAGTCGTGCCAGAAACAGCTGGAGAGTTAGCGAGTTGTATCTATACTAATTTAGCAATCATTTATACCAATTCAATCAATGATTTAGAACAAATTACAGGTAAGAAAGTCAATCGTCTACATATTGTAGGTGGTGGCGCTCATAATGAATTGCTAAATCAATTAACAGCTGACTTGAGTGGTAGAGCAGTTTATGCAGGTCCTACGGAAGCGACGGCTATTGGCAATTTGGTTATGCAAATGATTGCAACAGATGAATTGAAGAATATAGAAGAGGCACGCCACTTCATTAAAGAATCATTTGAAATAAAAGAATATCAACCACAAGTTATGAATCGTACAGAAATGCTTCAACAATTCAAGGAGGTTACATCAAATGAACGAGAAAATTCAGCAAAATTATGCTATAGCTAAAGATTTATACGCCAATCTTGGAGTGGACGTAGAAGCTGCAATGGAGAAATTAAGCCAAATTAAAATTTCAATGCACTGCTGGCAAGGCGATGACGTGCGAGGTTTCATTAATAAAGATCAAGACTTAACAGGTGGAATTTCTGTAACAGGGAACTACCCTGGAGTAGCAACGACACCAGAACAATTGCGCCAAGACTTAGAGAAAGCATATTCTTTAATTCCTGGTAAGCATAAATTGAATTTACATGCGATTTATACAGATACGGATGAAAAGATTGATTTTGATGAGATTGAACCACGTCATTATTCTAAATGGGTAGATTGGGCGAAGAAGTTAGGTCTAGGCCTTGATTTTAATCCTACTTGCTTCTCTCATCCTAAATCGGCTGATGGCTTTACATTAAGTCATCCAGATAAAGAGATTCGTGATTTCTGGATTGAGCATTGTAAGCGAGCTCGTAAAATAGGAGAGTACTTTGGAAAAGAGCTTGGGCAAACTTGTGTAACAAATGTATGGATTCCTGATGGGTTTAAAGACAACCCCGTTGATCGTTTAGCTCCTCGTAAACGTCTACAAGAATCATTAGATGAGGTATTCGCTGAAGAATTAAACTCGAGCTATAACTTAGATGCTGTTGAAAGTAAATTATTTGGGCTTGGAGCAGAAAGTTATACAGTCGGTTCTCATGAGTTTTATATGGGCTATGGTTTATCAAGAAATAAATTAATTTGTTTAGATGCAGGACACTTCCATCCAACAGAGGTGGTATCTACTAAACTATCGGCGATGAAATTATTTACAGAAGGATTATTACTTCACGTGAGTCGTCCTATTCGCTGGGATAGTGATCATGTTGTGACATTTGATGATGAACTACAAGCAATCGCTAGAGAATTAGTTGTAAATGACATGCTCGAAACAACTCACATTGGATTAGATTTCTTTGATGCAAGCATTAACCGTGTTGCTGCTTGGGTTATTGGAACACGTAATATGCTAAAAGCATTGTTAATGGCAATGCTGGAACCAACGGAACAGCTAAAAGAAATTGAGTTGAATGGTGACTACACTACTCGTTTGGCGTTGATGGAAGAACTAAAATCATATCCTTTCGGAGCTATTTGGGATTATTATTGTGCAACTCAAAATGTACCAGTTCGTGAAGAATGGTTACAAGAAGTAAAGGCGTATGAACAAGAAGTATTAGTTAAGAGAAATGTAGAACCAGTATTAGTATAAGAACAATTTCTATGTCTTAGGCTCTGTTAAACGTTACTGTTGATAGTTAACAAGAAAATTCGTGAGTATCCCGCGGGAGAAGTTAGAAAGACCATGACTCTAGAGTAAGGATAGAACGAGGAGGCTTGGCCTTCTCCCGTTGTGCAAACGAAGGGAAGATTTATGAACAATGAAGTTTAACATGGCAAAACTTTAAAAAAAAGGTGGATGAAACATGTATCAGGATATACTAAGCGCACCTTTCGTGAAAGAAATGTGCGATACAACAGCAAACCTATATCGTTTAGGTTGGGATGAGCGCAACGGAGGCAATATTAGTTATCTATTAAATGAAGAAGAAGTTCAAACATATCTTGATATAAATAAAGTATCACGTACGATTCCAATGAGCTTTGATGCTTCAGCAGTAGCAGGAAGATACTTCATTGTAACTGGCTCGGGTAAATATTTTAAAAACGTAATGGGAAATCCTGCAGTGAATCTAGGAATTATTCGAATTGCAGCGGACGGTAGAAGCTATGATTTGCTCTGGGGATTTGAAGATGGTGGTGTAGCGACAAGTGAATTGCCTACACATTTAATGAATCATATTCAACGATTACAAGTAGATCCAAACCATCGTGTTATTATGCATTGTCATGCTACACACTTAATTGGTATGACATTTACTCATAGTTTAGATGAAAAAGAATTCACGAAAACATTATGGGAAATGTGTACAGAATGTATCGTTGTCTTCCCTGAAGGAGTAGGAATCATTCCTTGGATGGTACCAGGAACAGATGCTATTGGAGAAGCTTCTGCAGAGAAAATGAAAGAAGTGCGTATTGTAATGTGGCCACATCATGGTATTTTTGGTGCAGGTACAACAATGGATGAAACATTTGGTTTAATTGAAACAGCAGAAAAAGCAGCGGAAGTATACACAATTGTTTGTGCTCAAGGTGGGAAAAAACAAACCATCACGGATGAACAATTACAAGAGCTAGCAGATGCGTTCGGTGTGCAGGCAAGACCTGGCATTTTAAAGGTTCGTGAAGGTGTTCTTATTTAATTGAAAGTTATCTAATAGATTGTTGTTTTTAAATAAGTTCACAGAACCAATGGGCATAAAATGGTCGGATGGAGTGTAAAGTGCGAGACTCCTGCGGGAGCAGCGGGACAGGTGTGTCCCGACAGGCACAAAGTGCTGAGGATGCTCACTGTCTGCCCCGCGGAAAGCGAGCATCTTGAAGAGGATTTTACTTAGTCTATATTACTGCTTGTTCATTTGTAATAAAGTATGCAAAAACAGCCTATTTAATAAATCTAGGAGTGATGTAGCGTGATTAGAAAAGCTAGTGTCATGAAGGTTTACCGTGATCAATATGAGGAATACAAACGTCGCCATGATGAACTTTGGCCGGAAATGGCAGATGAACTACGCAAGCATGGTTCACATAACTATTCCATTTTCTTATTAGAAGAAACAGGTCAATTATTTGCCTATGTTGAAATCGAAGACGAAGCCAAATGGGCTTCCATGGCAGATACAGATATTTGTAAGAAGTGGTGGGCTTACATGGAACCGTTGATGGAAACAAATCCAGATAACAGTCCAATAGCTACTGATTTAAAAGAAGTATTTTTCTTAAAGTAAATAATCTATTTCGTTTTCCTTAGCTGTAATACTGGGGAAAGCGTCACACCATGAGAGGAGTTAATAGAATGGCTGGAACTAATAAAGGCAGTTTGAAGTCAACGATTACTGTAGCAATGTCCAACTACTTAGAAGCTGGATCTATTGTGGCCGGTGCTGGTGGTTTAACGCTTTGGGTTGAATATTTAGGCTTGAATGATTCAATGGTAGGTTTATTAGGGGCTCTAAGTGCAAATGGATTTGGGGCGGCTATTGGGGCATTACTTGGGGGATTTTTGGTTGATCGATATGGTCGTAAGTTTATCTATAAATATGATTTATTAGTGTACATGCTTGGAGTAGCACTAATTGCTTGCTCATTCAATTTTCCAATGCTTTTAGCAGGTTATGTTATTACAGGTATTGCTGTAGGAGCTGCGATTCCTGCCGCTTGGACATATATTGCAGAAGAAGCTCCAGCTGAGGAACGTGCCGCCCGTGTAGGTTGGGGACAGTTAGCCTGGGGAATTGGGCCAGTAATTTCTTTACTTCTATCTGTTGCTTTAGCACCTCTTGGCTTATTAGGAAGCAGAATTATTTTTGCTCAGCTTTTTGTAATCGCTTTAATTACCTGGATTTTACAACAACAAATTAATGAATCAACTATTTGGGAAGAACAGAAAGCGAAAGAGAAAGAGGATAAAGAGAAAGGTAAGCTGGAAAAAGGTTCACTTAAAGAATTGTTTACAAACAAAGCTAACTTAAGAGCTTTAACGTTGTTAATTGGTATCTATTTCTTCTGGAATCTAGTAGCTGGAACAAATGGTTATTTTATGCCTTATATTTATGAAACAGTCGGTGGATTAACTTCTGCTCAAGCAAATCTGTTGCAAGCATTCTTATGGGTCTTAACAGTTGTTGCAACGTACTTTGTATTTATTAAACTTGGAGATAAAGTGAGCCGAAAGCTGCTATTTGGAATTGGAGCAGCATTAGGTATTGTCGCGTGGGCTGTACTAGCATTTGGTAGCATGGGTATTACGGAACTATTAATTTACGTGCTATTCTGGGGAGTTTCATGTGGATTTGGTGCGCAGTGTTTCTACGGTCTATGGTCAAGTGAATTGTTCCATACGAAATATCGTGCACAAGCACAAGGTCTTATGTTCTTTGTAGCTCGTGTTGGTGTAGGATTAATATCTTTAGCTGTTCCGGTTTTAATTTCTACATTAGGCTTCAAAGTTGCCGGTGCTATTATGATTGGTTTCTTAGTAGTACATATGTTAATAGGAATCTTTATGGCTCCTGAAACTCGTGGAAAAACGCTCGAGCAAATACAAGAAGAGCGATATGGTAAAGCTAGCTAAAAAATCTATGTAAATAGAGGGAATATTTACTTAAAAAAGTTTATTTTAAATATTCCCTCTGCATTTTATAATAAATTTGTGAAACTTTGAACAATATAATTGGAGGGAAGACTAATTATGATGTATTATTTACCAAGCAAGAACTTGATTGGACGAGATTGTTTAAATCAGTTAGGAGCTGAAGTTGCAGCATTGGGGTTTCAGAAGGCTCTGATTGTAACGGATAAAATCTTAAGTGAAAACGGCGTTGTAAAAAAAGTGACAGATCAATTAGATGCAGTAAATGTTACATATACGATTTATAATGAAGTAACTCCAAATCCAACATGTGCCCAAGTAGATAAGGGTGTAGAGATATTAAAATCTGAAAACTGCGATTTTATTCTTTCTATTGGTGGGGGATCTCCACAAGATTGTGCAAGTGCTATGAGTATCCTTGCTACTAATGGAGGAAATATTCGTGATTATGAAGGACTTCATAAATCAAAAAAATTAGGATTCCCGACTGTGGCAGTTAATACAACAGCTGGTACATCTGCAGAGCTTACGATAAATTATGTCATTACAGATGAAGATCGCGGAGTAAAAATGGTTTGTGTCGATAAGAATAGCCTCGCTCTTCTTTCAGTTAATGATCCAATGCTCATGCTAGATAAACCTGCTAGTTTAACAGCGGCTACTGGTATGGATGCATTAACACATGCAATTGAAACCATTGTAACGCCAGGGGCTACTCAAATTACAGATGCAACAGCTCTTGAAGCTGTACGTATCATTTTCGATTCACTGCCAACAGCTGTGAAAGATGGTCATAATGTAGATGCTCGTGAACAAATGGTTTATGCTTGTTTCTTAGCTGGAGCTGCATTCTCAAATGCTGGATTAGGGTTTGTTCATGCTATGGCTCATCAGCTTGGAGGTATTTACGACCTTCCGCATGGTGTATGTAATGCGATGTTATTACCAATCGTTGAACGTGAAAATGCTAAACATGCACCAGAGAAATTCCGTAAAATTGCGAAGGTATTAGGTATGCATGTATGTGATAAATCAGACGAAGAGTGCAGCCAATTTGTTCTAGATAAAATCATGACTTTATCTGAAGAAGTAGGTATTCCAAAATCTTTAAAAGATCTTGGCGTTGAAAATCCTGATTTAGATTTATTAGCAAGCAATTCTTTATTAGATGCTTGTGCACCAGGTAATCCATTTATGCCAACAAAAGAACAAACAATTGCTATGTTTAAAGAAATTCTTTAAGAATCTATAAATCTAAAGTAACGGGGCCACTCAAAAGTAATTTTCAATCACTTTTGAGTGGCCCTTCTTGATCGAATACTTCGTGGCCTATGAACAAGTTTCGAGTTGAATTCTGTTACAGGAGGCTAGCACTTACTCTTTAATCGCCCTTTTTTATGCTCTGAACTTAGTTAAAAACAGCAAATAAAAAAGAGGTATCCAACATAACTATGCCTTTGGGATACCTACTTTGATTTGTATTTATATATTACTCAGCTGCAGGTGCTTCAGGATTTAACTCAAGTTCAATGCTAATTTTAATATCTTTACCAACTAAAACGCCGCCTGTTTCAAGTGCTGCATTCCAAGTTAGTCCGAATTCTTCACGATTGATTTTAGTTTCAGCCTCAAATCCGTATACTTCTACACCCCAAGGGTTTGTACCTTTTCCGTTATATGTTACCTCAAATGATACTGGTTTTGTTACGTCTTTAATTGTTAAGTCACCAGTCACTTCATAGTCACTTCCAGAACCCGTAATATTTGTTGATTGAAATTTCATTTCAGGATACTTTTCTGTTTCGAAAAAGTCCGCTGATTTTAAATGATTATCGCGATCTTCACTTTTTGTATTGATGCTTGCTACATCGAATGTGAATGTGATATTTGCTGTTGTAAGATCTGATAAGTCTGCTGCCACGACATCAGCTGTATAGTTTTCAAAGTTACCTTTCACTTTTGATACCATCATATGCTTCACTTGGAAACCGATGTTTGAATGTGATTTGTCTACTACGTATTTTGCCATTGAAAATTCCTCCTCATCATTTATCTCTACTTCAAGATATTACCCTAAAATTTAAGACGATAAACTCAAATCGATTATTTTTTTATCGTCATTGATTACGTTAATTAGTATCTGTTTATTACTATAAACACAAAATATCTCGAAGTCAAGATATTTTATTTAGGAATATTATATTTCGGATTTTTATTTTAGAAATTAATGAAAAAAATCATCATGAAAGAAGGATTAGCCCGTTTGGGACGGGTAGGACCTGAAAGAGTAGTTATGCTTTTTTTATAATAGTGAATTGATATTCATTTTTTGTTCCGTATGTTATAGTGTAAAAGGATGAAGAACAAAGGGGGGATGGCTATGAACATAGAGGAAGGTACTATATTAACTTGGAGCAGAACGTTTACTGAAGAGGAAGTATTGCAGTTTGCTGAAATAACAAGAGATCAAGGTCATCATCATATGCAGCAAGACGATAAAGGACGTATTATGGTTCATGGCTTATTAACGGCTAGTTTAGGAACAAAAATCGGTGGAGATTTAAATTATATTGCAAGAGAAATGGTAAGTGAATTTGTTCGACCTGTCTTTGCAGGTGATACGATTACTTGTGAGGTTTTGCTTACAAATGTTGAGCAAATGAATGGATATAAGAAAGTAGCCATTAAATCCGTTTATCGAAACCAATTGGGTAAAGAGGTTTTATTTGGCTCTAGTCATGGGATTATACGCGATTTATAAATGATTCTTCTGAAGGAAGAGTCTTTTTTTAATGGAGCAAAATGAACCGTAATTATACAATGCTACAATATTAATTATGATTTTTCTTAGAAAAATTTGCACTTTCTTTGGTAATGCTTCATATTATTGATACTATTATAGAATAGGTATGAATAATTCAAGTCAGTGAAGAGATTACTAAATAAGATATCTTATCGCAACGGTCTTATATGTAAAAGGAGAGTGTCATTGTTGATTATTTTAAAATCAAAAAGTGAAATTGAGAACATGAGAAAAGCAGGAATTCTGCTAGCAACGATTCATCAAGAAGTAAAAAAAATGATGAAACCTGGTATGACTACGTTAGAAATTGATACTTTTGTAGAAAAATATATGCGTGACCATGGAGCAACACCTGAACAAAAAGGATATCATGGTTTTCCTTTCGCCACTTGCGCTTCTGTAAATGACGAAATTTGTCACGGTTTCCCGACAAACAAACCTCTTAAAGAAGGTGATATCGTAACAGTGGATATGGTTGTCAATCTGAATGGCTATTTAGCGGATTCTGCATGGACTCATACAGTAGGTAAAATATCTGATAAAGCAGCGGATTTATTAGCGGTAACTGAAAAGTCACTGTATTTAGGGATTGAACAAGCCGTACCTGGCAATCGTTTAGGAGACATCGGTCATGCTATTCAAAGCTATGCAGAAAGTAAAGGTTACTCTGTGGTAAGAGATTTTACAGGGCATGGCATTGGACGTACTATGCACGAAGATCCAACGGTTCTTCATTACGGAACACCTGGAAAAGGAGCTAGATTAAAAGCCGGTATGGTTATTACGATTGAGCCAATGCTTAATGAAGGCTCATGGCATAGTAAGATGGATAGTAATGGCTGGACAGCACGTACAGTCGACGGGAAGTTATCTGCTCAATATGAACATACACTTGCCATTACAGAGGATGGTCCTGTTATTTTAACGAAACTGTAATCGTTTTTTATCATAAAAAGTACAAGCTTTTCATACATCTATAGTAAGTACAAGGCATCACACAAATGTGCGGTGTCTTTTTTATATAGATGTGTGAGAGTAAAATGTATTTCTATAATCTGAGAATAAATGGAGTTTGGTAGATGTCTAACCTTACACCTGCCATGCTAGGCTATAAGCCTTTCCTTTACGGAAGGAAATACCCGCCCCTTCCTGCAAGGCTTGTCTTATAGGCTCCCGCATGTCTCCTTTTTGACAGGAAACATATTTGAATATGAGTTAGGTAAAGGGCAAAAATTTTTTCTAAGCTAACAGTCAAATCAAAAAGGAACGGTGCCGGTTTTTCTAAATAGAAAGGAGCTTTTTATGAATAAACGCTGGGTACTTCCTTTAGCAATTACTCTTTCCTTATTAGTTGGTTTGGTGGGAGGATTGTATATGGGACCGAATATTTTTCTCAAATGGGATGCTCCTAAGAATGACAAATTAAAGCAAGAGCCGACAACAAATAAGGATGACCAATTAGAGCTAGTAAAAGTGGAACAGGTATATCAATTAATCAAAGAGCATTACATTGAAAAAATGACAGATGATGATCTTATTACAGGTGCGATAGAAGGAATGGTAGCTAAATTAAAGGACCCTTATTCTGTTTATATGGATAAGGAAGCGGCTAATCAATTTAGAGAATCTCTAGATTCTTCTTTCGAGGGTATTGGAACAGAGATAGGAGTGGAAGATGATAAAATTATTATCGTTTCTCCTTATAAAAACTCACCAGCAGAAGAAGCAGGCCTAAAAGCAAAAGATGAAATCCTTTCTGTAAATGATGAAAGTGTACAAGGACTGAATGTACAAGATGTTAGCGTGAAAATTCGAGGGAAAAAAGGTTCAAAGGTAAAACTTGAGATTAAACGACCAGGTGTTACAAAAATATTAACCTTTGAAATCATCCGCGATACCATTCCGATTGAAACGGTCCATTCCAAAATAAAGGAAGAGTCGGGAGAGAAGCTCGGGTATATTGAAATCACGCAATTCTCGAGTGAAACAGCAGCTGATTTCAAAAGACAACTAAAAGTATTGGAAGTTAAAGATATTAAGGGACTAATCATTGACGTTCGAGGAAATCCAGGTGGATTGCTTTCTTCTGTAGATGAAATAGTCAGTGAATTAATTATAAATGAAAAACCGTACTTACAAATAGAAAGAAGAAATGGTGAACATGAAAAGCTTTTCTCTAAGCTGAAAGAAAAGAAACCATACAATATTGCGGTATTAATTGATAATGGAAGTGCTTCTGCATCGGAAATATTAGCTGCAGCTTTACAGGAAGCTGGTGGCTATGAACTAATTGGAGATAAAACGTATGGAAAAGGTACTGTCCAGCAAGCCGTTAAGCTAGATGATGGTAGCAATATTAAATTAACATTAGCGAAATGGCTAACTCCAGATGGAAACTGGATTCACAAAACAGGAATAGAGCCAACGATTGCTATCAAACAACCAAAACTATTTAATACACAAGCTATCAACATTGAAAAAACATTGAAACGGGATATGACAGGAGATCAAATTCAGCATGCGCAAGACATCTTAAGAGTACTAGGCTATGAACCAGGTAGAAACGATGGATATTTTGATTTGAAAACAGAAATTGCTGTCAAGGCTTTTCAAAATAATTCAGGAGTAAAAGCGACAGGGAAAATTGATGTTAAAACAGCGAGATTGCTAGAACAAAAGGTAAGTAGTAAAATGAAAGACGATGACAATGACCTTCAATTACGTACAGCCTTACGATATTTAGTAAAATAACATTAAGGGAAAGCACTTGCTGATGAGCAAGTGCTTTTTTATGCTATAACGGGAAGTTGAATGAGATTAGTTAAAAGCTGAATTAAAAACCTCAAAAGTTGAATGGAATGATAGTAGAGTTGAACCAAATCAGTGAAAAGTTGAATGAATTCCGTCGTAGAGATATCCGTTTACTTAAGAAACGGCTTTGAAAGAGGAATATGAGTGCGATAAAGCCCTTTGCAAAGTCAAAATTCCAAAAGAATCAATTAAATTATCATAAAATGGCTGAAGGAAGCTTCACTTTATTTGGTTATAGCATAGGCAGGGAAGTAGGTCTTTGATAAAATAGTAATTAGTATATTCAAAAAGGAAGGTGGATAAAGGTGGGAACCGAATGGCTGATTGAATTTTTGTTAGGGACAGGGAAGTTGTTTTTACATCCACTATTTTATTTTTCCTTTTATCTTTGTATAGTGCTCGGCTATAGACGTGTAAAGAGAGAAAGAAAAGATTTCAAGATTCGTGTCGAAAGCGGCTATTTTGAGCTGAAAAATCTATTACCAATTGCTATTCTCATAGGATTAGCATTGTCCATTATTACTATAATAAGTGGATTAGTCATTCCATTTGCTGCTATTATTATTATTTGTGCAGTTACCATCTTTATTAGTTTGACATTAAAGGTGCGTTTGTTGTCACCTGCCTATGTAATCGGAAGTTCTATCTTTATTTTGTTTTTTTTATTTGAAAAAGAAGTTCCAATTCCATACTTAGGAGACGCTATTGCAAACATGGAAACGTCTCTATTTCCATCGTTAGCGGTATTAATGGGATTATTAATGATTGCTGAATCAATCTTAATTAAAAGTAATGGAGCGAAGGGTACATCTCCAATGCTGATTACTTCTAATAGAGGAATGACCGTTGGAGCACATCAATCGAAAAAACTTTGGCTTTTACCACTTTTTTTATTTATTCCTGGAGGGGATTTACCTTTACCATTTGATTGGTGGCCAGTATTTGAATTAGCTGACAATCTATCAGTTACACTTATTCTTGTACCTTTTTTAATGGGTTTTTCTCAAAAAGTTCAAGCGAGATTACCAGAAGAAGCCATTTCCATGACAGGAACAAGAGTGTTAATGGTAGGATTCGTCGTATTAGCAGTTGCTATCGGAAGTATTTGGATGCCGATTTTATCTATTATAGCGGCTACAATTGCTATACTAGGTAGAGAACTTATTCACTATTTTATGAAAATGAATGAAAATCGTTTGCCTTTTTATTTTACGAAAAAGAAGAAAGGTGTTTTAATCTTAGGGATTATTCCAAATTCTCCTGCTGATAAAATGGGTTTAAGTATAGGTGAGGTTATTACAAAAGTTAATGGACAAGCTGTTCAATCAGAAAAGCAATTCTATGAGGCTTTACAAAAAAATCGAGCACATTGTAGATTAGAGGTCTTCGATGTATATGATCAAATTCGTTTTGTTCAGAGAGCGTTATTTGAAGGAGAACACTACGAGTTAGGAATCATATTTATACAAGAAAAAGCGAATGTGAAGCAGGCTATATAAAAATTTTGTGATTTTTCATAATTAGTTAGAAATTTTTCATAATTAGTTAGAATGATTTTTCATAATTAGTTGTAATAAAGATGATGCCTTTCTTCTAAGGTATCATCTTTATTTAATTTGAATACAAAGGGTGTTAATAATGAAACAACAATTGTTAATTTCTCTAGAGCCTTTTGAAGACGAATGTTTAAGCAGTTATATTACCAGATTAACTATTGAGAATTTATATGATAGTGTGAGCTGGATATGCAAGAATATAGGAACAACTAAGGATCACCTTTTTGATGTCCAACCTGATTCCCCTATTATAAAAGAACTTAATAAATTAACAGGAGTACCTATATATAAGCTAAATAAATTAACGTGGATA
>NZ_CAPG01000060.1:0-40588 GCF_000321185.1 Bacillus sp. AP8 | reverse complement strand
TTTTTTGGTTTTTTAGAAGGGTTAAATAACTTAACGAAAGTAATGAAAAGAAATGCGTTTGGCTTCAGAAATTTTTCGCGTTTTAGAGCCCGTATTCTGCTTCATCACCAATATAAATCAATAGGCAATTCTATAGGGTAAAGGGCAGAGAAAAGTTCTCTACCCCAACACTTGAAAAAGAACCAATAAAAATGAGTCAAAATTCGAAAATGAATAAAGAAAAATATATGCATTTATACGGAGTACCTAAAGATATAATAAATAACAAAGCATGTTTTGATATAAAAAATCCTACTAATAATTATGATTATGTTTTTTTAGAGCACGTAAGTTTTACAAATGGTCTATGTATATATCACTAGGAAATAAAAATACTGGGGAATATAAATCGGTTGAAATCAATTCTTATAGGATTGATCGCATTATATATGAACTAGTTTAAATCGTAGTATCTCTTTTTAAATTGTCATTTAAAACTTATAGGTGGTTTATTTAGGAGTTATTATATTATTTAAAATGCAAAATTGAAGAATGGGACGATAAATAAACAATTAAATGAAACTAAGAAAATAATATGAGTGCAAAAATATTAGAAGAGCAATCTTTGGATTTAGTTATGTTTGAGGTAGTTGAAGATTTGTTGGAGGATTTAACTAAAAAATAAATATTATAGAAAAAGTCTACGTTGTCAGTTAATGTAAGCTTGATTAAATTAAAGAGAATGTTAGGAAATCTCAGTAGGGGAAGACAACAGAAACATATCTGATATATTTCTAAAAATAACTTTATTTTGCATTGGTAAATGAAGAAGGATTGTCTAGAGAAAAATTAATCGAAGTTGAAGACATATCGATTGAGTCAAATCTGGGGAAAGTACGTCAAGTATAATGGTAGTTTCAGTTGTCTATGGTTAAAGATCCTACCTTATCTTTTAAGTGTGTAAAAATAATAAATTAACTTCATGTATTATTAGAATTACTTGTGGCTGTATTTCTTGACAAACAACTCCAAAATATGTTAATAAAATATTAGCACTCTTATTATAAGAGTGCTAATTATCTTTTTTACATAGTGAGAGGAGAAAGAGGAATGGAAAAGAAGCAATTTCAGGCAGAGTCTAAAAGATTGTTAGATATGATGATTCACTCGATTTATTCTCAAAAGGAGATATTTTTACGTGAGTTGATTTCAAATGCTAGTGATGCCATTGATAAGATGTATTACAAAGCATTAACAGATTCAACGATTACATTCGATAGCAATGATTATTACATAAAAGTGACAGCTGACAAAGAAAATCGTACATTAACGATTGCTGATACAGGTATCGGTATGACGAAGGAAGAGTTGGAACAGCATTTAGGAACAATCGCCAAGAGTGGTTCGTTAGCTTTCAAAACTGAAAATGAAATCAAAGATGGCTATGATATTATCGGTCAATTTGGGGTTGGTTTCTATTCTTCCTTCATGGTAGCCGATGTTGTGACAGTTATGAGTAAAGCAGTGGACAGTGACCAAGCTTACAAATGGGAATCAGAAGGTGCAGATGGTTATACGATTGAACCTTGCGAGAAAGATCATGTTGGTACAACGATTATTTTAAAAATTAAAGAAAATGCGGAAGAAGAGAACTACGATGAGTATTTAGAACAATATCGTTTACAATCGATCATTAAGAAATATTCCGATTTCATTCGCTATCCAATTAAAATGGATGTTCAGAAAAATCGTTTGAAAGAAGGCAGCGAGGATGAATACGAAGAGTATTCAGAAGAAGAAATCGT
The DNA here is from genome assembly GCF_000321185.1 of Bacillus sp. AP8. Classification (NCBI taxonomy): domain Bacteria; kingdom Bacillati; phylum Bacillota; class Bacilli; order Caryophanales; family Bacillaceae; genus Bacillus; species Bacillus sp. AP8. The sequence goes on along the minus strand of NZ_CAPG01000060.1, from coordinate 38,804 downwards.
TAATAGCATGGTTCCAATTTGGAAAAAGAATAAAAATGAATTAACAGATGCTGATTACGAGCAATTCTATCAAGAAAAGCGTTATGGCTTTGATAAGCCTATTCGACATGTACACATCAAGGTTGATGGAAATGTTCGTTACAATGCGATTCTTTATATTCCTGAAAGTATTCCATTCGATTACTATTCAAAAGAGTTTGAAAAAGGCCTGGAGCTTTATTCAAATGGTGTATTAATCATGGAAAAATGTCCTGATTTACTTCCGGATTACTTTAGCTTTGTCAAAGGTATGGTCGATTCAGAGGACTTATCTTTGAATATTTCGCGTGAAATCCTTCAGCAGGACAAGCAGTTAAAGTTCATTGCGAAAAACATTAAAAGTAAAATTAAAAAAGAACTGGAAAGCTTGCTGAAAAATGATCGTGAAAAGTATGAAGCCTTCTATAAATCATTTGGTCGACAATTAAAATTTGGGGCATATGAAAACTTTGGACAAGAAAAAGATGTTTTAAAAGATTTAATCATGTTCTACTCTTCTAAAGAGAAGAAGATGGTTACGTTACAAGAATATGTGGAACGCATGCCTGAAGACCAAAAATACATTTACTATGCAACAGGTGAGTCAGTAGAGCGTATTGATAAGCTACCACAAACAGAACTTGTAGCTGATAAAGGCTATGAAATCCTCTACTTAACAGAAGATGTTGATGAGTTCGTTGTGAAAATGCTCATGACATACAATGACAAAGAGTTTAAATCCGTTTCTAGTGGAGACCTAGGAATTGAAGATGACGGCAAGTCTGAACAGAAGGAAGAAGATAAAGAATTATTTAGCTTCATGAAAGATGTGCTAGATGGAAAAGTAAGTGAAGTAAAAGCTTCCAGCCGTTTGAAATCCTATCCAGTATGCTTAACAGCAGAAGGGGATGTTTCAATTGAAATGGAAAAAATTCTAAATGCGATGCCGAACAATCAACAAGTGAAGGCTAACAAAGTATTAGAAGTGAATGCCGATCATGAAGTATTCCAATCAATCAAAACAGCCTTCGAACAAGAGGATAAAGATAAAGTGAAGCTATTTACTAACTTATTATATAATCAAGCATTACTAATTGAAGGATTGCCAATTCAAGATCCGGTTCAATTTACGAATGATATTTGTAAAGTAATGATATAAGAAAATTGCAAGATAAAGTCCTATGGAGAATGCTCTCTATAGGGCTTTTTTCTATTAATCAAACGTTTGATTAATAGAAAAATCATTACAAAAAATAGGCTAAAGGACCTTATAAAACCACAGCTCTTTTTAAACATATAAACCTATCATCACTTGTTTAATGTTTATAATTTATTTACTATTCGTATTGAGAGATTCTGGAAGAGTAATAATAGAATCTACTACTATAAGAATCAAAAGGAGAGTGTGAGATGAAAGCAAAAGCTTGGAAAAAAGGAACGAAGCTATTTCTGGTTTGGATGATGACGATGTTATTTATTTTACCAGCGAATGTTTCGAAGGCTGAAACAACCATCTCTGTAGCAGATGCGATAGCGAATAATAGTGGAACAAAAACAGTGGAAGGTTATATAGTTGCCTATACAGCAGGTGTAAAAAGCTATACCTTTACACCACCATTTAGAGATGACACGAATTTTGCTTTAGCTGATTCACCAAATGAAAAAGACATCACAAAGCTTTTACCTGTTCAATTAACATCATCTTATCGAGCGGCATTTGGATTAAATTCAAATCCAACGAATATCGGGAAAAAAGTGGCGGTTACGGGTAGTTTAGAAGCTTATTTTTCTACCCCAGGATTAAAATCACCAAGCAGTATGACTTTCAAAGAGGGTGGCACCATTCCAGCTAAAGCGGAAAAAGCAGAAGCTTCAATATCACCAGGTGCGATTAGTGCTGGAACGAAACTAACGCTTTCTACTAAAACAGAAAATGCAAAGATTTACTATACAACAGATGGAACGAACCCAACGACAGAGAGCACACTTTACACGAGTCCAATTACGATTAATAGTGATTTAACTATTAAAGCAATTGTTGTAGCAACGAATATCCAAAATAGTGATATCGTAACTTTTTCATATAAGATTGCTCGAACAGATTTACGCATTCATCATATTCAAGGAGCAAGTCATTATTCACCTTATGAAAATCAATATGTAGCCGATCTCCAAGGGATTGTGACATTTGTTGTAGATGATAATAACTTTTACATGCAGGATCAAAAACCAGATCGCAACGAAAAAACATCTGAAGGTATCCTCGTCTATAAAAAAGGACATGGAGTGAAAACAGGGGATGTAGTGAAAGCAAATGGTCAAATAAAAGAATATGTTCTAGAGGGCTATTCAGATAAATTACAAACGGATTTACCTGTGACAGAAATTAATGCTTCATCTGTCAGAGTAGTAGCGAGTAATCAAAAGCTCCCTAAACCGGTGAAAATCAATAAAGATTATAAGCAACCAACAAAAATCATTGATAATGATCAGTTCAAACAATTCGATCCACGTCAGGATGGGATTGATTATTATGAAAGCTTAGAAGGTATGTTTGTACAAATTGAAGAACCGAAAGTCATTGCACCACAAAATTACGGCGAGTTATATGTTGTTCAAAAGAAAATAAAAACCAATACGTCTTCCGGCGGACTGAAAATTACAAAAGATGACTATAATCCAGAGAGAGTTATTGTAGACATTGATGATCAGAACTATGTGACAAAAACGGGCGATTATTTTAAAGGAGATATTACGGGTGTTGTCAGCTATGGCTTCAGTAACTTCAGAGTACTAAGCAAAAAGAAAAGTCTCCCTAAATTAATAGATGGAAAGACAAAACAAGAAAAGACAAAACTCTATGGCGATAAGAAAAAATTAACGATTGCTTCTTATAATGTTGAAAATTTCTCAACGAAAACGAGTGATGCGAAGGTAACGAAATTGGCGCAAGCAATCGTTCAAAATCTTAATAAGCCAGATATCGTTGGTTTAACAGAGGTGCAGGATAACGATGGTAGCACCAATAGTGGCAATACAGATGCAACGGAAAGCTACAAGCTATTAATTGATAAAATCAAGCAATTGGGCGGTCCAGAGTATGCCTTTACAGATATCGCACCAATGAATAATCAAGATGGAGGCGCTCCTGGAGGAAATATTCGTGTCGGTTTCCTTTATAATAAAGCACGAGTATCAATGGCAGATGCACCGAAAGGCTCAGCAACAGAAGCAGTGTCGTACAAAAATGGCAAACTAACATTGAATCCAGGTAGAATTGATCCAACAAATGAAGCGTTTAATGAAAGTAGAAAGCCACTAGCTGCGCAATTTATCTTTAATAAAGAAAGCTATATTGTTGTAGCAAACCACTTTAATTCAAAAGGTGGAGATCAGCCTTTATTCGGGAAGAATCAGCCTCCAGTTTTAAAAAGTGAAGTTCAACGATTGAAAATTGCCAAAATCGTAAACGGCTTTGTGAAAGATGTGAAGTCCAAGGATAAAAATGCAAATGTCATTCTTCTTGGAGACTTTAATGATTTTGAGTTTTCGGCGCCGCTACAAACTTTAAAAGGCAAAGAGTTAACGAATATGATTGAAAAAGTATCAGAAAAAGAACGCTACACGTATTTATACCAAGGAAACTCTCAGGTGCTCGATCATATTTTAGTATCGAATAACCTATCTCGTTCTACGAAGGTAGATATCGTTCATATTAATTCTGCTTTTATGGAACAGCACGGACGTGCAAGTGATCACGATCCTGTTTTAATTCAAATCGGGAAATAAGATTGTAGTAATGACTAAATAAGTGGGAGAAAAGTGCTGCTAGCCTTATACTAGCAGCACTTTTTATATTTAATAGAAAAATCTTTGAATATATAGTGAGGGACATTAATAGTATGAAATAAATAGTCTTTCAAATTTACGAAAAGGAATGCTCATATGATTACGATTAATAAGCTGGTGAAATCATTTGGTTCTCATGTCGTTCTTAATGGCATCGATTTGTCTATTAATGAAAAAGAAGTCGTAGTGGTGATTGGTAGCAGTGGCTCAGGAAAGAGTACCTTGCTTCGCTGTATTAACTTTCTTGAGTTATATGATTCGGGAGAAATGATTTTTCGTGGAGAGAAGATTCATCCATTGAAGACAAACCTTAACGAAGTGAGAAAACAAATTGGCATGGTCTTTCAGCATTTTCATTTATTTCCGCATAAGACTGTATTAGAGAATATTACGGAAGCTCCTCTCTATGTGAAAAAAATGGACAAGACTCAAGCTCAAGAAATAGCTTTAGAATTACTAAAGAAAGTAGGGCTGTTGGAAAAAGCAGATGCATATCCAAGAAGTCTATCAGGTGGCCAACAACAGAGAATTGCAATTGCACGTGCGCTTGCTATGAAGCCTTCGGTCATGCTATTTGATGAACCGACGTCGGCACTCGATCCAGAGTTAGTTGGCGAGGTGTTACAAGTCATGAAGCAGCTCGCTCGTGAAGGGATGACGATGGTCGTAGTTTCTCATGAAATGGGTTTTGTTCGCGAAGTAGCAGATCGAGTCATTTTTATGAGTGAAGGAAAGATATTGGAAGAAGGAGCACCGGCACAGTTTTTTACCAATCCGCAACATGAAAAAACGAAACAGTTTCTTAGCAGTATTTTATAAGGAGGATGACGATGAGAAGGTATAAATGGTTTCAGTCTATTGTTTTATTAGTCGTTTTGTCAGTATTCCTAGTGGCTTGTAGCAGTTCAGATAAAGGGAAAGAGAAGGGAAATGCTACTGATAAAGAGGAATTCAAATTTGCGATGAGTGGATTATATAAACCGTTTAATTTTAAAGAAAAGGGTCAATTAGTAGGATTTGATGTGGAAATCGGTGAAGCGTTAGCAGAGAAAATGGGAATGAAAGCTGTACCGTCAACAAATCCTTGGGAAACATTAATTCAAGGATTACAAGCAGAGAAATATGATGCAATTTTAGCCAGCATGACCATTACAGATGAAAGATTGAAGTCGGTCAACTTTACAAAGCCATATTATCAATCAGGAGCACAAATTTTTGTTGCTGATAAGAATTCTGCCATTACTTCTAAAGAAGATTTAAAAGGGAAAAAGATTGGTGTTGTTAAGGCGAGCACGTTTAAAGAATTTGCTTTAACTTTTACAGATTCTAGTCTCGTGACGGAATATGATAGCGATATTACAGCTCTCATGGATTTGCCAACGGGCAGATTAGATGCCGTCATAACGGATCAAATGGTCGGTTTTAGGGTTATAAAAGAAGATGCTATTAAAATTAAAGATGTCGGCGAGCTCTTATCTAGCGACGATCAAGCCATTGCTGTTCGAAAAGACGATGATCAGCTTCTTGAAAAATTAAATAAAGCACTCGATGAAATAATCAAAGATGGAACCTACGATAAAATCAGTCAAAAATGGTTTGGAAGAAATATTTTAGGAGAATAATAAGCCTTTTATGGTAGGTGATTATTATTATAGATATATTCGTCAATACGTATCCAACCTTTTTACAAGCAGCGCTAGTTACCTTGAAATTAACATTGGTTTCTTTATTATTAGGTAGTTTCATTGGTTTAGTATTTTCGCTGTTTAGAGTGTCCAATAAAAAATGGCTGGACGGTATAGCTGTATTTTATATCGGCTTAATCCGAGGAACGCCGTTAATTGTCCAAATCGCGATTCTTTATTTTGGAATTGCTTCCTTTGTTACATTGTCGCAATTTTGGGCAGGGGCGATTGCGTTAGCTATTCATAACGGAGCCTATATCACAGAAATATTTCGCGGTTCGATTCAATCTATCGATAAAGGACAGATGGAAGCAGGGCGTTCTTTAGGAATGACGTATTTTACAACAATGCGACGCATTATTTTTCCACAAGCATTTAAGCGAGCGATTCCACCATTAGGAAACCAATTTATTATCGGCCTAAAAGATTCCTCTTTAGTCGCCTACGTTGGAATGGCGGACTTATGGGGAACAGCATTAAGTGAGGCAGCCTCGAATTTCAAACAGCTCGAAACGTATATGGTCGTTGGACTTTATTATTTAATACTCGTATTAATTTTTACCTTTATTGTTAGAAAAATAGAAAAGAAAATGGACGTGGAATATAAAAGAATCTAATCAAACGTTTGATTAATACATGCAATAATGGCTCAAACGCAAATTTATTAAGAATGAAAACAAAAGTAGGGGAGATAGACGCATGATCCTCCGATTTAGACGCAAAAAATAGTCAAACAGACGCAAAAAACTATAGTTTAGACGCATAATGACTAAATTGAAAAAATAACAAATAAAAAAGGAGAAAACCTTAGGTTTTCTCCTTTTTTTTCTGTCTTATTTCTTAACAACAACAGTGGATGCTTTGCTTTCGTTTTGTGAAGCATCTTTTGCTGTTACGCTAATCTTTGTTCCAGCTTTTTGCTTGGCAATTTTAATTTCAAATGCTCCATTAGATTTGGCAGTGGCGGTACCGATGATTTTTGTTCCTACTTTAGCCGTTACAGTAGCGTTTGCTTCTGTTTTGCCTTTAACAGAAGTGGATTTTTCTGATACGGCATATAATTTAGGTGCATTTGGAGGTGTTACATCACGATCCTGCCATTTTTTATAGTCATCTAGAATTTTGAAAATGTTTTTTGCTTGGTCTGTATTATCAATTAAACCAGCAAATTTTTCACTGCTAGGTCCATAAGCGATAACAGGAACTTCTTCACCAGTATGTCCGCCAGTAGTCCAGCCAGTGAAAGAACGTGTATCATAAATTTTTTCAATCGCATTATCGATTGTTGTGATGTCCATTTTCCCGTTAACAGGAGCTGTCGCATCTTTAACAGATTTGATTTCTGCTGCTGTTAAAGATAATCCACTGTATTTATTTAATACGTCTTCCACTTTTTCACCTTTTACAATTTGCTCTGCCATGTAATCAGGTGTACGTTTTGCGCTTTTAATTGGTTCAGCAAACCAGTTATATTCTCCTCTTGCCCCCATTGAGAAGCCTCCAGTCGAGTGGTCAGCTGTTGTCACAACTAAAGTATGCTTGTCTTTTTTCGCAAAATATAAAGCAGCTTTCAGTGCTTTATCGAAATCTTCCATTTCACTCATTGCGGCCACGATATCATTATCATGTCCAGCCCAATCGATTTGAGAGCCTTCTACCATTAAGAAAAAGCCATCTTTATCTTTATTTAAACGCTTAATAGCAGCATTTGTCATTTCTTCTAATGAAGGAAGATCTTCAGTACGGTCTATCATTTTAGGCATGCCGCCATCTGCGAATAAGCCCAAAATTTGATCGTTTGAATCATTTAACAAGTCTTTTTTATTGGTTACATAGCTATAGCCATCTTTTTTAAATTCATTAATTAAGTTACGATCTTTACGTTGGAAGTTCGTTAACCCTCCACCTAGTAATACATCCACCTTATGATTGCCATCGATTAATTCATCGTAATAATCATCGGCAATCTGATCCATATTTTTTCGAGATTCATCATGTGCGCCGAATGAGGCTGGTGTTGCATGAGTAATTTCAGAAGTAGCGACAAGTCCTGTTGACTTACCGATTGCTTTGGCTTCCTCTAAAACAGTTTTGACTTCTTTCTTGTCAACATCGACAGCAATCGCGTTATTATACGTTTTGACACCAGCCGACATAGCCGTTGCTGCAGAAGCAGAGTCGGTAATATTTTGAGCATGATCATCTGGATAAGTTGTTTGTAAACCAACAATATACTCATCAAAAGTTGTTTTTTCAATTTGTTTCGTGTTCAGGTTATCCTTCATATAACGATGTGCAGTTAAATATGGAACACCCATGCCATCGCCAATTAAGAAAATGACATTTTTTACTTCAGGTTCCTTTGTTTTTGCTTTTGCATGTTCCTCTGGGGCATTCATACCGGCGAATAGTCCAACTGCTAAAGAAGATACAACGGCAAATGGAATAACTTTTGACTTTAAAGACTTATTAAACATCTATGAGCCTCCTTGTGAATAAACACATATTTGATTACAACCAATATTTTAATAGATGTTTATTAAGGGAATATTAGGTAATTGTAAAATCTGATTTTACAAACTATTCTATATTAATAGAGTTATGTGATAATTATTGGAAAAGTCTTAACAAAATTATCGTGCTTCTAGTTGGAAAAAATATTCGCTATTGAAAGAAGTCAATAAAGATTTGGTTCGTTAGTCCGATATAAAAAGAGATGGATTATTTTAAATCATTTGTAAAATGGTTAATTACATGAACACATAATGAGAAGACAAAGATCTCATTTGATAGATAAATAGTAAAATACCGGTAAAATCCGCTAGACTCGATGGATATTTTTTAAATGAGGAGATTGTAAGATGAAGAAACAATCGAACGTGATGAATAAATTTATGGTTGCCTCGGTCAGTACAGCTTTAATTGCAACATCGGTTGCTCCGATTGGATATGCAGCTTCCTTTAAGGATGTAAGCTCGTCCTATAAAGATGCGGTAAACTACTTAAGCTCTAAAGGAGTGGTTGGCTTTTCGCAAAGCCATTTTGGTGTAGACAAAAAAATTAAACGAGTAGATGCTGCTGTCATGCTAGCAAAGGTACTGAATTTAGATATTTATAGTGCGGAAAATTCCGGCTTTAAAGACGTTCCAAAGCGTGCAGTTCCATATGTCAATGCATTGAAAGAAGTAGGGATTGTACAAGGAGTCTCACCTGCTATTTTTAATTCCAATAGTTTAGTGACTCGCGGAGAAATAGCGATGATGATTCAAAGAACATATGGATTAGTAGGAACATCCAAAATTCCATTTAAAGATGTTCCAGCAGCCTTTAAATCCGCCGTTACAGCGTTATATGACAACAATATTATTAAAGGTATTTCAAAGAATAAATTCGGAACAGGCTTACCTGTAAAGCGTGGTGATTATGCCAATATCCTTTATCGCGTAAGTAACCTTGATACGAACTTTCCAAATCCAGATTTCCCTAAAACATTTGATATTGTAGAGGCACAGTTTGTGAACGAAACAACTGTTGAAGTGATGTTCTCAAAGGATGTCGATTCTATTAGTGCTAGTAATTTTTCTATTCCAACTGCGACGGTTACAGCTGTGAAGCTTAATAGTAGCAATAAGAAGATTGTTACGTTAACCGTTAAAGATCTAGTGTATTCTCAATCTTATGTAGTAAGAGCTTCTGGAGTAAAGGTGAATAAAGTTGCTCAGCCAACAGTATCAGCCAACTTTAGAAGTGATGCGCCTCCAGCGGCCGTTAAAGTAAATAATGTTCGATTCGTAAATACGAAAGAGATTGAAGTAGAGTTTTCTAGAGCGGTAGATGCTGTAAAAGCAAATAACTTCTCGATTGACGGTGTAGCTGTTACAGCGGCGAAATTAAGTAAGGATCATAAGGTTGCGACATTAACACTGAAAGAGCTAGCTTATAGTACGACCTATGTACTGAAAGTCGATGGAATAAGAGCATATGCTTTATTGCAGCCGGCTGTTTCTACCGTTTTTACGAGTAATCCAGGACCGAATGGAGCTTATATAGCTGGTGTGAATTACTTAACAAATACAGAAATGGATGTAATCTTTGCGAAGCCTGTCGATTCGGTTAGTATAAAGAACTTCTCTATTCCTGGTGTTACCATAACGGCAGCTAAGCTAGGAGCAGATAAAAAGACCGTAAGGCTAACAGTTAAACAGTTTGCTTTTAGTACTAGATATACGATTACTTCTACTGGAGTTAAACAGAATGGAGTTGTACAAGCCTCATCCTCTTACTCATTTTGGAGTGGACCTGTACCTTATGGGATTAAGATGACGAAAGCATCTTATCTAAGTCCAACGGAAGTAGAAGTAGAATTTAGCAGTATGATTGATGCCGTAAAAGCAACCAATTTCACTATTGATGGTGCTAAGGTTTCATCTGCAAAGTTAAGCACAGATCGCAAGAAGGTAACGTTAAAGGTAAGTGAGCTTTATCCAGGAAAAACCTATAAGGTAACAGCTATTAGTATTAGAGCTCAAGGCATTATACAAGATAATTCAACGATTAGCTTTAATACGCCTACAGCACCCTCTAATGTCAAAATTAAATCAGCAACCTATGTGAACGAAACTCAGGTTTCTGTCGTGTTTACTTTACCAGTAGATGGCGTGAAGAACACGAACTTTTTAGTGAAAAAGAAAGATGGCACAGATTGGATTGCAGATACTGTTGTGACGGCAGCAAAAATGAGTGCGGATAAGCGGACTGTTTTACTGACAGTTCAAGGAATGGAGCCTTCTCAAGTCTATCAGGTTGAAGCTTTTGGCATTAAGCTAGCTGGTATCACACAGGCTAGCATGGACTCGCTTCCATTTAATACACCTGAAGCACCTAAAGATGCAAATATTGAATCAGCTGTAAGCAAAACGAAAACACAAGTTGAAGTGAAATTTCCAAAGGCGATTGATGCTGTAAAGCCTGAAAATTTCTCAATTGATGGTGTAATGGTATTAAAGGCTACTTTGAATAGTGATCGTAGAACGGTTGTCCTTACGGTTAGTGATTTGGATTATTATACAGAAGCGAATAAGAAGCAGTACACTGTTGTAGCCAAAATGATTAAAATCAACGGTAAAACACAATCAAGTTCTTCTAAGACGTTCGATGCTCCTGTTGAACCGAAAGAAGTAGAAATTACTGAAGTGAAGTATTTATCTCAAACACAAGCTGAAGTGAAATTCTCAAGAGAAATCGATGCTGTAAAGACAACAAACTTTGTCCTTAATGCGATAGATGTTGATGGAAATGTAGTAGATGAGCTAAAGGTAAAAACCGTTAAGTTAGATGCCAATAAGAAAACCGTGCTGTTAACATTTAATGAACTGGATTATGTGAAGCCTCAGAATGATGGAAGTTTAAAGAATAATTATCGTATTACAGCAACGAAAATCTACGCAAATAAAGAGCTACAGCCAGACAGTCAAAAAGATTTTAGAAGTGCAGCTGTTGACGAGGTTTGGGAGCTGTTCATTACACCGAAAACGATTGTGCAGCAGCCGAATCGATCGACTGAAATTGCAGTAGATTTCATGCTATTAAATAAACAAACTGGAAAAGTTGATACAACAGCCAATGATATTCTTCTAGGATTAAGTGTTAAGGATGGTATATTTGCTGAAAAAACCATCATTATGAAAGGTGGAAAGGCATCAACCATTATAACAGTCCCTGTTAATATAACGGATGATACCGTTGAATTGACAACGAATATGATTAAGCTACCAACCTCACACTCTTATTTGGATCAGCTGTTGAAAGGTGGAAATGTAAAGGTTGATATTCCAATTAAAGCGAAGAATCCAGATTTTGAAATTACGAGGGTTCAAGGCTTTGCTATGGAGGATGGCAGTGGAACGATTGAAATCACGTTCTCTGGACCTGTTCAAATCAGTAATGCTATATCACCTGATAACTATACGTTAGATGGTAAGAAACTAGATGAAATTGCAGGAACAAAAGTAACAGCTGCTGATAATAATGGAAATGTTAGCGATGGTTACGAAAAAATCGTGATTACAGTACCTGAAAAAACATTGAAAGTTGGCACAAGTTATTCAATTACGATTGATGGTAGCAAGATTATTTCCAACAACTTCGGCAAGCCATTAGTAGGAGAAACACATCACTTCTTTATTGCAGAAAAAGTGGTAGTAGAGGAAGAACCAGATAAGACGAAATAAAGTGAATGTTTAACAATCGATGAGGGCTTTTCTAAATCCCTCATCGATTCCTAAGAAGTTTTCATGAGCTCTTAGTTTGAAGAAGAAACCTTAGGATTTTCGAGAACGAAAAGGTGTAAGAAAATCAAGGAGGGAATATGTTTTGATGAAGAAAAAGATAAAAAGTATGACAGCTGTATTGTTTTCAACTATTTTGATAGTATCAACGATTATTAGTGGAACAGGTGTAGCTTTTGCTGAAGAAACGACAGAACCAGAAGTGGATCAAACACCACCTGCCATTCAATCTATTAAAGATGTATTTGAAACATCAACGTACATAGAAGGTCAAGTAAGTGAGTCAGCTAGTATTGTGGCTTCAACATCAAATGATGGTGGACAAACATGGAATAATATAGGGAAAGCCATCAAAACCGATGATCAAAATAAATTTACTATTCAATTAGAAGCTAAGCTTGCCATTGGTACGCATGTAAAAATTATTGCGGTAGATGCAAGTAAAAATAAAAGCAATAAAACGATTATTGTAAAAGCAGATGTAACAGCTCCTAAATTGCTTAATGATATCGCTGTGAAAAATACTGGAGCAAACACCATTTTTTCTGGGCAGCTTAATGAAGTGGGTACTGTAGATATATTAGATAACGGAGTATCGTTGTTACCATCAGCAGTAGAGACTGAAGCTGATGGCTCGTTTACTGTGACTGTCCCCTTTCAAAAAGAAAATAAAAAATTAAGTTTCGTTTTAAAAGATAAAGCTGTACATAACAATGAATCGAAAATCGTCGTAACAGTGCCAGACGTAACGGCGCCGACGATTTCTCCAGTTGGAGATGTCTTCAATACAAGTAAGCTTATTACAGGAACAGTAAGTGAAAAAGCAATCGTAACTGCTACGGTAGGCGACGTCATCATTGGACAAGCTACTTCCGTTATTAATAACAAAACGGACGAATATGATTTTGCTATTAATTTGGCTGATTTCCAGGAATTCGGAACAGTGATTACAATACAAGCGGTGGATTTTGCCAAACCGAAAGCATTAGAAAGTACTATTCAAAATATTGAAGTGAAAAAGGATACATCAGATATAGAGTGGGCTGAAGCGGATAAGGTACCTGTTATTACAGAAAACACAACCGTTGTAACAGGTAAGGTCAATAAAGCGGCTACGGTACAACTTTTTGTAAATGATGAGCCTCTAAATGCAACACCGACTGCAACAGATGCTTATGGAAATTTTAAAATGAACATTGCTAAGCAGAAAGCGGGAACAATCGTAAAGGTAGAAGTAAAAGATCATAATGGAAATACACCTAAGGTAGAAAATATAAAAGTAAAAGATGTTACGGCTCCAACCATTAAGGTAACAAGTGTCTATGACACTTCGCGAACCATTGAAGGTCAAGTGAGTGAACCTGCGAAAGTGAAAATTGAAACATCTACAGATGGTGGCAAGAAATGGGTAGTTGTGAAAAAGCCTTCAGTAGACAGTATCGATACAGATTTAGATAATAATTTTTCGTTTGTACTCAAAAACAAATTGACTAAAAATACAAAATTGAAAATAACCGCTATTGATGGTGACGAAAATGAAGGTCTAGCATCCGCAACGGTTAAAGAAGATTTTGTTGCACCTAAATTAGTGGAACCTAAAAAACTAGTGATTTTTGATGAGGAAGATACCGAAATTGAAGGAACATTAAGCAAAGAGGGGAAAGTAGACGTCTTAGCAAATGGGAAATCTGTTGTTGTAGATGGAAAAGTGACAACTGACGAAGATGGCTATTTCAAATTGACTGTGAAAAAACAAGTTGCTAATACAAAGCTTACCTTTGTCTTTGAAAATATGAAAACGAGTAAACCAGCTAAATCACAGTTAATTGTGACAGTACAAGATTCAACGGTTCCGGTTATTAACGCTGCGAATACGATTGTTATTAAAAATACCGATAAAGCCATTACGGGTACAGTAAGTGAGCCATCTGTCATAACGGCTACTGTTGCTGGGAAATCCATTGGAAAAGCAACAGTAAAAAGTGCGACAAAGAATGAATATAAGTTTTCTATTCCTTTGAAAACTTATTTAGAAGAGGGTACGGAAGTCATTCTACAAGCAAAAGATCATGCGAAGCCTAAGGCATTAGAAAGTGAACTTTATCCTATTACAGTTGTTATGGATACGACGAAGCCTAAACTAGTAACACCATTGCCAAGCTCGATTACGGATAAAGCTACCTCGATTTCAGGGAAAGTAGATAAAGAAGCGACAGTTCAGCTATTTGTGGATGGGGAACCTATTACGAAGAAGCCTGTAGCAACGAGTGCATCCGGAAACTTCAAGGTTACCTTTTCAAAACAACCAGCCGGCACAAAAATTCAAGTAGTCATTATTGATTATGCAGGTAATCAGATGGATGGCGAAGTGACAATTCAAGTAAGTGATACAACACCTCCAGTCATTAAAAAAGTAAATACGGTTTATGATACATCCGCTTATATTGAAGGACAATTGTCAGAACCGGGAATAATAACAATAAAAACATCGACTGGTCAAATCGTATGGCAAGGAACGGATCTAGATACGGATTTTGAAAATATGTTCAAAATCAAATTAAATAAAGCCTTAGCTAAAAATACAAAACTACAAATTCTTGCGAAAGATGAAGCAGGAAATACAAGTAAATCTTATAGTGTAACGGTTAAAGAAGATCGTACGGCTCCTAAATTAATCGATCCAAAGAAAATGGAAGTTTATGATAAAGAAACAGTTGTCGACGGTTATTTAAGTAAAAAAGGAACGGTCGATGTATTAGAGAATGGTGTAAGCATTTTAGATAAAAAAGTGAAGACGAGAGATGACGGTTATTTTGTCGTAACGATACCAGCTAAAAAAGCCGATACCAAATTAGTATTTGTATTTGAGGATACGAAAGCGGGTAAACCGAATAAAGCTCAGGTAACAGTTACGGTTTTAGATGGTACCAAACCAGTTATCGAGTCTGTTGAAGATATTTTTACTAATAGTAGTACGATTAAGGGAATTGTCAGTGAAGCGGCTACTGTAACGGCAACAGTGAATGGAAAATCGATTGGAAAGTATACCATTAAAAAAACGAATGAAGCAGGAGTATATGAATTCGTTATTCCTATTTCGAAAACCGCGAAACTAGAAACAGATACGGAAATTGAACTGATTGCAAAAGATTTTGCTAAACCAAGAGCTCTTGAAAGCGAATTGAGAATTGAAAAGGTGAAATAAGAAATGGAGGGTGTCCAAAAATGGACACCCTCTTCTATTTTATGTAAGTTTTGTATTCTTCTTAAGCTTAATTAAAATGTATAGGACAAAGCGCGTAACAGTAAAAATGTACTTACAGCAAACAGTCCATAACAAGGAGATCATATAAAGCATGGGGCATCCGAAAAGAGATAAAAATCTTCTTTTCAGACAGCCCTGTTCTTTTTATTGAAAAGCAGAGTCGTTATGTAAGTCTGCTTTCAACCTCTTGACATACTTCTTCAGCCGATAAACCATCGGCGCTAATGACAGCCCCTTGCATCGTTGCATCTTGCATACCCATCACATTTTTATCCATTCCGGAAATCACACAGCAATCACAGTTTTGTGTGTCATACTCTTGCTTTAATTCAATCACATCATGTCCTTTTTCACGTAATGCTTGTGTGACTGCAGTTAAAGATTGCTCAACACCTATTTTAGCCATTTAATCCACCTCCTCTTTATTTCTTAAAATGTCCAATCTAGAGGTAAATATGCTTTGTGAGATGATCAATTACTCATAGTAATATTGGAAGATTGTCCTAATCAGGATTCCTGCGAAAGGAATCCCAACGTGCTGTACTTTATAATGAAAGTGCTTGTAAATATTAGAATAATCATCATTAACAAGTGATAAAGGGGAGAGATAAGTATGTATGATGCAGATGTCATGGTTATTGGAGTAGGTCATAATAAATCAAAAGTCTTGTCAAAGTTCTTTTTTAATCAAACGTTTGATTAAAAATAACCAGCTAAATATAGGTAAACGCGAATGTATCGAGTTAAGACGCAAAAAATAGATAAACTGACGCAAAGGATAAGCTAATAGACGCATAAATTCTAAAGTAGAAGTCAAAGTGTTAGAGAATGAAATCATGAATCGAACTTTTTAAAGGATAATTGTAAAAATAGTGTATTAATACTTAATTTTGGTAGAGTTTTCGTTTAGAATAGAGAATGAACAGATGGAAATGTTAGATTACATCTCAAAATTCATGCTCTATTACATATACATACATTTACATAATCATCACTAGGGAAGAGATAGACAAGCAGTCTGTTTGGTTAAAATGAAATTCAATACATAAAGGGGAGTATGGAAAATTGAAAAATAAAGCTATGAGAAAGTTTACTTTATCCGCTGCAACGGCTACACTCGTTGCATCAGCAGTAGCACCTTTAGGAGCAGCGGCAGCATCCTTTAAAGACGTAGGTCCTCAATACAAAGAAGCGGTTGATTTTGTAACATCAAAAGGAGTAAGTGGATTTTCCAAAACAGAATTTGGTGTAGATAAAGAAATCACTCGTGTAGATGCAGCAGTTATGCTCGTTTCAGTACTTGGATTGGATATAGAAAAAGCACCAAATTCAGGCTTTAACGATGTACCGACTCGCGGAGTGAAATATGTCAATGCATTGAAGGCTGCTAACATTACACAAGGGAAAACAGAAACAAAGTTTGACAGCTATAGTCCCATTACACGTGGAGAGTTAGCAATCTGGATTCAAAAAGGATTTTCCTTAAAAAGCAGCTCAACAAATAACGCATTCACGGATGTGAATCCTAACTATAAGGAAGCTGTTAATGCGCTAGTAGCCAATAAGGTGACAAGTGGGGTAACAGAGACGTTATTTGGAACAGATCGTCATGCAAAGCGTGGAGATTATGCGAAATTCTTGTACAAATCACATGAGGCTGCACAAGATAGCTATAGTTTGTCACTAACAACAGAATCTAAGGAATGGATCGCTAATGGAACTGATCAAGGAGATATTACATTACAAATCATAAATGAAAAAACAGGAAAGGTAGATACGGCTATCAATGATGTCACTGTAGAGTTATCTACTACATTTGGTACACTTTCCTCAAGTAAAGTAACTATTAAAGAAGGAGTAGCGAAGGTTTCATTAAAAGCTGGAAACAGCTATCAAGCAGAAACAGCGAAGATTAATGCGAAAGTAACGGCAGCTCCTGACGCTTACAAATCACTTGTTGATAAAGTAGTTGGATCTCAGGATATTGCCTTTAAAGGAAAAGGCCATGGCGATAATTTCTTATTATCACTTATGCATACGAACGATACGCACGCTCATTTGGATCAAGTAGCGAAACGAGTAACAGCTGTGAAAGAAGTTCGTTCAAAAGCTCCGAGTGCCGTATTGATTGATGCCGGTGATGTTTTCTCTGGTACATTATATTTTAATGAATTTAGAGGACAAGCCGATCTTCAATTTATGAATTTGATGAAGTACGACATGATGACGATGGGGAATCATGAATTTGATTTAGGATCAAGTCCAGAAGGTCATAAAGCGTTAGCGAATTTTGTTAAAGGCGCTAGTTTCCCAATCATTAGCTCGAACGTGAATTATAGTCAGGATGAGAATTTAAAAGGCTTATACTCTGATGAAATAACAGCTGAACCAAAAGGTGGTCAAATTTTCAACGGTTTAGTTAAAACCATTAATGGACAAAAGGTTGGTTTCTTTGGGTTAACGACTGAGGAAACGAAGGACATTTCTAGTCCTGTGAAGGTGACCTTCAGCAACTACATTAAGGAAGCAAAAGAAGCGGTGGAAGCTTTTGAAAAGCTAGGTGTCAACAAGGTTGTAGCGGTTACTCATATTGGCTATGATGATAATCCAGCTTACGATAATGATTTAACTCTAGCGGCAGAGGTTGATGGACTAGATGTCATTGTAGGTGGTCATAGTCATACAGAGTTGAAGCAACCAGTAGTTGTAGAGAAGGATTCGAAAGGCAATAAGAAAGACCCAACTATTATTGTACAGGCGTTCCAATACAATGAGTTTCTTGGGACAGTTGATGTAGAATTCGATAAAGATGGGAAAATCGTTGGTCAAGCTGGTAAGCTGATTAAAATTGCAGAGCAAAAAGAGGATAAAGAAGCAGCAGAGCTATTAAAAAAATACTCATCTAAAATTGAAGAACTAAAAAATACACCAACTGGTGCAACAGCTATTAAAGCGTTAGATAACCCACGTATAAAAGATGATCCGAATGCACCAAGCGTACGCAAAAATGAAACAGAGCTCGGTAATTTAATTACGGATGGTATGCTAGACAAAGCGAAGGAATATAACAAAGACACGGTTATTGCTATGCAAAATGGTGGCGGAATCCGATCTGATATCGATAAAGGAGAAATTACGTTAGGTGAAGTATTAACGGTTCTTCCTTTCGGAAATACACTAGCAACGATGAAATTGAAAGGATCAGAAATAGTAGAAGCCTTAGAACATAGTGTAAGTACTTATCCAAGAGAAAACGGAGGATTCTTACACGTTTCTGGTATGAAATTTACCTTTGATAGCTCGAAGCCAGCAGGTAGTCGTGTACAAAAGGTAGAAGTGAAAGGAACAGATGGTACTTTCAAGGAGTTAGATGCTAATGCAGAATATGTCATAGCAACCAATGCCTTTACTGCTAAAGGTGGGGATGGTTATGATGTATTCAAAAAAGCATACGATGCTGGAAGAGTAACAGACTTAGGTCTAGCAGATTGGGAAAATCTTAGAGATTATGTAAGTAAGTTAAAAAATGTGGGTCCAGTCATTGAAGATCGTATTAAAGATGTGAAATAAGACATGTCTATTATAGAAAGAGAGTCATTCCTTTGGCTCTCTTTTTTTGATTCGCTAATTCTTTAAAATAGCTAAAACGTCCTTTATAAAGAATTAAAAAGTAAGAAAATGGTAGTATAACATCGAAAATCTTCGAAATGGTCTCTTTTTAGGAATAAATAGAATGGATACAGTGTTTTTCCAAATGAAGGAAATATTCTATAATAAAAACGTAATGTTCTTTAAAAAGAACAATCGGTTTTTTAAGGATGTGAATTTATGTATAAAAAGCACTGTTTTAACTGTCACAGACCTTCCTATAGTAGCTGTAATACAGGAGAATGGATATGCCCAATTTGTGAAACAAACTTAAGTAAACAAAAAAGCTTTCCTTCTGAATCACATGTTTTTCACTTTAACAAGTTGAGCCAAAAAAAACACTATAAGCATACAAGTTTTAAAGTATCGATACCCAAAAAATCATGAAGCTTTAAGAATATCGAACGGACTAATCTAAATAAAAAGAACTATCTATTTTCAGATTAGTGCCGAACAAAAAAGAAAACGTAGTTATTTGTCGTAAAGTTTTTTTATGACGAATTATAGTGAATGATTGTTAAATGGTATCAAATCTACTTTTCTAAAAGAATCATAAAGAAACGAATTATGGGAATGATTGACAAAAAGTAACAAACTTTTATAACCAATACTCGTATAATGAAGATATATAAATAACATATAGATAGCAAAAAAAGTCTTATTCATATGAAATGGAATACATAATGTGTTTTCAACATATGATCTTAAGATATGAAGATGCGTATTTTAGGGGGTAAATGAAATGGGTAGACGTTTGGTAGACTATAAGAAAATGAAAGAACTAGATTTGGAATGGATTGAATTAATGAAGGAAGCGAAGAAAATCGGTTTAACGAAAGAGGAAGTAGTTGTATTCTTGCAAAAGGAAGTTCAAAAAGAGAAAGCTGTATAAAGAGTAGGTTGGAAAAATGGAATGTCATAATCTTAGGTACCATTAGTGTAAAGTTATATTTACTATGGTACCTTTTTGCTGTTTAAAATAGAATTTACATCATTTAATCGTTTTTTAACTTCCATTTATTGAATTCAATGAATTCTCGAAACTGCTCCTTTGAAACCCCTGATTTCATAGCCTCTTCTACAATGGAAAGCCATTCAGAATCTAAATTATCAAGATTTGGTTCATCATAAAGTAAGGTGTCAACAGGAACACCTAAAACATCCGTTATTTTTTCTAAAAACTGAACGGATGGATTTGTTTGGATATTTCTTTCTATTGAACTTAAATAAGATTTGGCAACTCCAGCTTTTTCAGCGAGCTCAGACATGGACATCTTTTTTTCTTCTCGAATCTTTTTAACGCGATCTCCAATCATCATAAACATCACACCCTAGAAGTAGTTAATAAATATAGTACATAACTCTGTTAATTTTCTATTATTATATCCTATTCTTACCAATAAGTCTTTATCTTTTTGGAATGAAGCTGAGAATAGAACATCGGTCTATAGTGCTTCTGACCTTAAAAGAAAGTTTGAAAAAATTTTTATTTATAAAGATAAATTTAAAAAATGAAAATGATTTTTGGTTTTCATTCTTTTTTCACAATTGTAGCAAATGAACATAGAAATAGTATCATAAAAAAGGTTATAACTGTAAAAATATTTGATAATTTATACAATAAACCCATAATACAGAAAATTATTTTAATATAATATGGAAGTGCTGTAATAAAATCTAAATTAACTAAAAAATTACATTCATAAAAAATTAACAATTATTCTATTAATATATTTACTTATAATGTTTTAAAATGTATGAGTAGTATGTATAATGGTTTTGTACATATGAAAATTCGATACATTTGTTTATTTCTTATTATTTCGGGAAATAGAAAAGGTGTATCGATTTTGATAATTTAAATAAATGTTAATAGTCTTTTGTTTCTCTATTAATAATATCTTAGAATAATAAAAGATTATTAGGTTTGATTTACACTCTATCACTATTTCGATAGAAAATCTTTTAATAAAACGGAGGAATTATTTCTATGGCATACCAACCAAAGTCGTATCGTAAGTTTGTAGCAACTGCTGCTACAGCAACTCTAGTTGCATCTGCTGTTGCACCATTAGCATCAGCTGCTGAAAAGAATTTCACAGACGTTTCTACTAATTATAAGGAAGCGGTAGATTTCCTAGTATCAAAAGGAATCAATGGTACTTCTGATACTACTTTTGGAACTACAAACAACATTACTCGTGTTGATGCTGCAGTTATGCTTGCAACTGTTCTTGAACTTGATATGGATAACGCACCAGATTCAGGCTTCACAGATGTACCAAAACGTGCAGTAAAAGCTGTTAATGCTATTAAAGCGGCAGGTATTACTAGTGGTAAAACATCAACAACTTTAGATTCATACAGCAACATCACTCGTGGAGAACTAGCTGTTTGGATTCAAAAAGGATTTGAACTTAAAGGTTCAGGATCAGTTGATTTTAAAGACGTTAACAAAAACTACGTAGATGCTGTATCAGCACTTGTAGAAAACAAAGTAACTTCTGGTAAAACAACAACTACTTTCGGAACAGATTTAAATGCAACTCGTGGAGAATATGCAATCTTCTTATTTAAAGCAGATGCTGCTAAAACTCCAGCAGTAACTGACGTTGAAAGTGTAAGTGCTACTAATGCAAAAACAATTGCAGTTAATTTTACAAAAGAACTTACTGCAGATGAGAAAAAAGATCTTGCTATCGAAGTAAAAAAAGGTGATTTTTCAGTAACAACAAAAATCGATTCAGTTGAAGGTAAAGTTGCAAAAGTTGTAAGAACAAACGGTTATGCTTTTGAAGAAGGAACTTATACTGTAACTGTTAAAGGTTTAAAAGAAACAGTTGTAAAAACTTTAGAAATTAAAGCACAAACTCCAACAACTTTAGCTGTTGCTAATGATAAATTATTAGGTAACACTGCTAAAGCTAAAGTAGGTCTTGAATTAAAAGATCAATATGGTGAAAAAATCGATTTGGCTTCTGCTGATTTCGAAGTAGTGGCTACAAATGCAACTCAAGCTAAAACAGTAACTGTTGATTTTGATACTACAGATAAATATTTTTATATAGATACAACAAGTGATTGGGGAACAACAAATGCTGCTTTCAAAGCAGATGATGAAGTGAAAGTAACATTCCTTCATAAAAAAACAGGTTTAAAAACGACAGCTTCTTTAAAAGTGGTAGCGGGTGCTCAATTAGCCACAATTACTACAGGTGCAGTTGAGTTACCTACAGGTAAAACTGTATTAACTTCAGACTTAACTAATGTTACTGTTCCTGTCGCTGGTGTGGATCAATATGGAAATGCACTAAATTTAGTTGCTACTGGTGGTACTAAAAATATTAATATCGTATCTTCTGATAATAGTATTTTAAATCCATCTGACGTAACCGTAATTCAAGATCCTAAAGATGCAACTAAACAAAAACTAAACATTGCATCTTTCGGTAAAGAAGGAAAGGTTAATTTATATCTTGTAAACACAGTAACTGGTGATACTACAACTATCGCATTAGATGTTCAAATTGCTGGTGGAAAACCAAACACTGTTGCATTTGAAACAGGTTCTGTTGATGTAGCAAAAGGCGGAACTGCGGATGTTAAACTAACTGTTTCCGATATTTATGGTAATGCTCTTACAGGCACTCAAGTTAAAACGGCTGACAGTAACAACGAATTTACTATCTATTCTTCAAATAAATCTGTTGCTACTGCTGCAATTAATAGTGATGGAACTAAATTAACTGTGACTCCTGCGAGTGCTGCAAAAGTCGGAGATACAGCTACAATCACTTTCACAGTCAATGCTACAGGTAAAACAACTGTTTTAAATGTAAAAGTTGGTGAAACAGTTGCACCAAACAAAATTAAAGTATCTGCTGATAGCAAACACAAAACAAACTTAATTGTTGGAGCAACTACAACTATTAAGTTTGATACTTTAGATAACTATGACAACAAATTAACTACGCCAAATGGTGACCTTGAAGTTAAATATAGTATTAAGGAAACTAACAATACTAATGTATCATTATCTGCAGATTCTACTGATGAAACTAATGCATCTGTAGAAGTTAGCGCAGTAAAAGCTGGTTCTGCTACTGTTGTTGCAAAATTCGTTGATACAACAACTTCAAAAGTTATTGATGCTGTTGAAATCCCTGTAAACGTAGTAGAAAACACTTCTACAGGAATGACTTATGCTATCGAAGCAATCCCTACTTTATACAAAGAAGGTACTGCTAGTTCACACACTGAAGATGTGATCGTAAAAGCTACAGATGCAAGTGGTAAAGATTACGCTGTTCCTGCAGATGATATCGTAAGTATCACTTCTAGCGATGCTAAAGTTAAATTTGATCGAAACAAAGTGTATGCTGATGCAGCTGACATCACTGCTGACCTAAAAGCAAAAATCACTGTTGTTTACAATACAAAAGAAGGTATTCAAACATTAACTACAGACGTAACTGTTTCTAAAGATGACTTACGTGCTGAAAAAGTATTATTAATGGATAAAACTTTAGTTGATACAACTGCTAAAGCTCTAGAACCGATTAACGCTGACGCTTTCGCTGATGTAGCTGCTGCTACTGGTTACGTAATTGTTGAAGACCAATTTGGTGAAAAAGTATTAGCTAATAGTGTTGCAGGTAAAGATTATGATAACATTGTTGTGAAAATGACTAATAAAGTTAACTTCACAGATGCTAGTAAAAATGATGCTCCAGTAGTAACAGATTCTACAGGTGCTATCGACTTATCTACTTTAGCTGATAACACTAAAACTGTAGCGCAAAATGCTGCTTCATTCCGTTTGGTATTCACTTCAACTGCTAATGCAGCTGCTACTTTAGAAGTGACAGTTAAGTAGTTTAAAAATTAGGCAGAAATTATTCGGTTGAATAATTTATAAACATCGAATATTCATAGGAATAAATTTTCTATGAAAAACCCACCTACTAAAGTAGGTGGGTTTTTTTGAATGAATATTATAAATCAGTATATATAATGGACTATTAAAGTGAATAAATTACTTGTACTAACTAGATTCAAGAATAGCATGGGAGAAAAGATTTTAAATTCTTGTCAAAATCCAATTACAAACTCATATAAATCTACCTATTCTATTAAAATCTTCCAATTATGTCCGAAATAAAAGATATAACTATAGTCATAGGATAAATAGAACGATAGGAAGATTTTTATTATTATAATAGGACAAATGGGGGTTGGATATGAAAAAGTTCGCTATATCCTTAGTCTCATTACTTGTTGTAGCATCATTATCAAGTAATGTCGCTTATGGACAAAGTATTGATAAAGGAAGCAGTCCATCGTTTGAACAACGTGATTTACAAGAAAATAAAGTAGACCAGGATGCCACTCAAGAGAATATAGAAGAACTTTTTGATCAACCGAAGAATTTTGTCAAACAAGAGCTTGTTTTAAAATTTAAGGATGATACACCAACTTCAGTAAAAAGTACGTTACTGCAGCAATTTAAGCTAGAGGATGTATCCTCTTTATTGGAAGATCAGTATATGTTAGTGCAAATTCCGAAAGAGGGAAATTTACGAAGCATAGCTGAAAAGCTATCAGCCTCTCAAGATATTGAATATGTTGAACCCAATTTACAAATACATAAGCAATTTGTTCCGAGTGATTCGGAATACAAACGACAATGGCACCTCAATACAATTGGTGCCCCAAAAGCTTGGGATACGACGAAAGGCTCATCCGATGTGATTGTAGCTGTTGTGGATGGAGGAGTACAGCAGGATCATCCGGATTTGAAAGAGCGTATCGTTTCTCCAATAAATATGGTAAGTCCGAATAAGAGCTATGAGAATGACATTCATGGTACTCATGTCGCAGGAATCATTTCTGCAGCTATTAATAATTTTGGCACTATCGGTGTAGCTCCTCATACAAAAATTATGCCGATTAATGTGTTTCAAAGTGGTAAGTCGAATTCCTTTATTGTAGCAGAAGGGATTGAATACGCGGCAAATCATGGAGCGAATATTATTAACCTCAGTTTAGGTTTAGAGGTTGAAAGTAAAGCCATTGAGGCTGCGATTCAATATGCAGCTTCCAAAGGGATTACCATTATTGCGGCGGCTGGTAATAAGCATAGTAATCAACCTACTTACCCAGCTTCATACAACAATGTCATAGCTGTTAGCGCAACTGACAGTAATGATCAAATAACATCCTTTTCAAATTACGGTTCGTATATTGATGTAGCTGCACCTGGTAAAGGCATCTTTTCTACATCTATTAAGAGTCAATATCAATACATGGATGGAACCTCAATGGCGTCACCAATTGTGGCTGGAATTGCAGGTCTTATACTAGCTGAAAATCCATTTCTAACGGGAAAAGAAGTGGAGACCATTCTAAAAAAGACCGCTCTTGATCTGGGGAGCTCGGGTTGGGATTCCTACTTCGGAGCTGGCAGAGTACAGGCAAACCAAGCCTTGCAAATGGCTAGAGACTATTCTCCAAGTCTAACCATGCCAAATAGCTTCGTCATTTATAAAAATAATAAAATGAATCTCTCCATTCCGGTTCCAGCCAAAACAGTCGTTTCCGTTGGAATAGAAGATGCTAAAGGAAATACAGTTAAAAAGCTATTTTCTGAAAGAAAGTGGAATGGAGGCAAGCTTAACTTAAGCTGGGACGGCAAGTCTGATTATGGAGCATATGTGATAGACGGTAAATATGTTCTATCAATTCAAATGACGCTAAATAATCAGTTGGAGGAAATCAAAAAAGAAGTAAACGTTCAAAATTCATTTGGCAAAATACTAGTTGCTCCGAATAAAACGTACTATTCACCATCTGTTCAAGAGAAAATGCAAGTACCACTAAGTATTAATGAGAATGTCAAAGTAACAGCTAAGCTAGTAGATTCGAAACAACGTTCAGTCAAGGTTCTTTGGAATAATGCTAGTATTTCAAAGGGAAGTCGTACGATTGGTTGGGATGGAAAAAATCAAAAAGGGAAAAAAGTAAGTGCAGGAACTTATAAGCTCGTATTTACAACCATAGATAATAAGAAGAAAAGGACAACATCATTTGTGAATGTGTATATAGATGAAACAGCCCCGATCATTAAAATCGGAACGATGTCATTAATCTCTAATAGTGAAGTTAAAGAACATAGAACCATTGCATTTACTCTTAATGAAGATGCTCTAGTAACGGCTCAGATTTTATCTCCAACAGGAAAAGTGGTAAAAGAATTATCAGAGAATCAATTCTATTCAACTGGTAATCAAAGCAATCATTGGGAAAGTGTAATGGATGTTCCCCCAGGTATGTATCAGCTTGAGTTAATAGCTAAAGACTTAGCGGGAAATTCAAGAACCGTTAGAAATGCACTTCAAATATCATAAAGAAATGTATCTATAAGAATAAAAGAATCCGTTATCTTATCATTAGATTTCGGATTTTTTTATTGGCAGACTAAGAAAAAGATAGAATTATTTGAAACTTATTACATCCTTCACACGTTATATATATGGATACTATTTTCCATAGTTTTCAACAAATGGGTTTTCTAAACCATTTAAGGAAGGTAAGTATTCGATAGATAGAGCATAAGGTAGATTGTATTTAATGAAAAAATAGGTAAAAGGGGGAAAAGTATGAAAAAAGGTATGAAAGCAATTGCTGCTTTGGGATTAAGTTCTATTTTACTTGCGTCTACAGCTAGTCCAGCAGCTACTTTTGCAAAAGCTTCATCAGGAATTGAGCGATTTGATACTTCGTCTTTTTTGAAGACAAAGACTACTGAATCGCAAAAGAAAGTTTTGGTGAGCGAAGATTCCTTCATCATCAAATTCAGTAAGCCACTTACAGCAGCAGAGCACAATGTCGCAGGCGGAACATTAGTCCGTCAGGTTTCTAACTTGAATTATGCAGAGATTAAAGTAAAAAACAAAAAGAATTTAGCGCAAGTTATGAAGAAGTATCAAAAGCTGACGAAGGTAGTTTCGGTAAGTCCTAGCGCTCTGTTTACAACAAGCTCACTAGGTGATCCAAAAGCAAATTTACAGTATCAGCACACCATGCTACAAACAGAAAAAGTATTGAAGCTGGCTGGAAAAAACAAAGTAACCGTTGCAGTCATTGATACGGGAGTAGATGCAAAGCATCCTGATTTGAAAAAGAATTTGCTTCCAGGCTATAATGCGGCCAATCCAGCAAACCAACCTTTAGCAATGCATCATGGAACGCATGTTTCCGGGATTATTGCTGCCGAAAAAGGCAATGGTGTCGGTGGATATGGAATCAGCCCGAATGTAAAGATACTACCAATCGATGTTTTTGATGGTGGATTCGGAGCAAGCGATGCAAGTATAGCAGAAGGAATTCTATATGCTGTAAATAAAGGTGCAAAAGTCATCAATATGAGTTTAGGTGGATATGGAACATCACCTGTATTAGAAGATGCGGTAAAAACAGCTATCAAAAAGGGAGTTGTTGTAGTTGCGGCATCGGGTAATGAAAGCTGGGATATGGTAAGTACACCAGCAGGATATGAAGGAGTTATTAGTGTAGGTTCTATTAATAAAGATAGAAAGTTATCTGACTATTCTAATTATGGTCCTTCTGTAGATGTGGTAGCACCAGGTGAAGAGGTATACAGTACTCTATACGATACGGAGAAAAAATCTACATATTACAACCTAAGTGGTACATCGATGGCTTCTCCAGTAGTAGCAGCTGTAGCATCTTTGTTGCTAACAAAATATCCAAATTTAACACCTGCTCAAGTAGAATATATTTTAGAAAAATCAGCCGATGATTTAGGGCCAGCTGGTTTTGATACAAAATTTGCGAATGGGCTAATTAACCCAGCAAAAGCATTATCGTTCAATATGAAGAACTTACCATCCTATGTAAAACAAGAATGGACGAAAAAAGAAATATTAGCGAAGGCAGAACAAATTAAAACAGATAAAGTAGTGAAAGAAGAAGCGATTACGAAGGCTTATGAGCAAAAATGGATTCAATTGCAGGTGAAAAAAGGAGACCATATTCAAACGCTTTTAGAGGGTGCGAAGCAATATGATTACAAAATAATCGGTCACTTCTACGGAGCGGATAATAAAACAGAATCGTTTGATGTGAATCGCACACAAGATGGAAGTGTGGAAGCGGAAATGGTCACTGCTCCATTTGATGCTACTCTAGTTATTGGTGTAAAAGATGTAAATGGAAGCTTTGACGATTCTAGCAAAAAGGCTTCTAAGTATAAGCTAACGGTAGAAAAGGTATCAGAGCTACCGAAAGATGAATCCAGTGTGGAAAAAATGACTTCTATACCTAAATTACCATATAAACTCCCAGCTCCATTTACATTAGCAGGAGAAAATGGTGATTATGATTACTTTACATTTAAGGCTACAGAAGAACAGCTAGTGAAAATTGCTTTATCTGGTATTCCAGGCTTAAATACAGAAATTAGTGTTTATCAGTCTAGTAATCTTATTCCAGAAGATTCAGAGCCTATGACAGCTGAACAAAAGCTAGCAATGCTAAAAGAGCTGCTTGAAGGAAAAGAACAAGCTGGACCAGATTTTAATGCAAATAATAATGGATCAGGTAAGGGTGAAACGTTAGCATTCACTACCGAACCAGGTCAAGAATATATCATTAAAATTGCTGGAGATGCCTATGATTATGTAGATTTCTTTAGCTTGTTAATGGGATTAGGTGAATTGCAATCGAAAGAAAAACCATCGTCTTTACTTCCATATTCTTTAAGTGTTGAAGGAAAGACTTTACCTGATGACGAAGATGGACTTAACCAAGGTATTTTCGGAGATTCATCTGAAGAAAGTGACAATATTTTAATGTCTTTAAACAAAGGCGTTAAAATAGCAAGTGACGATCCTTATGTAGAAGAACAAACTAGAATTACGAATCAAATCGTAGAAAGTGCTCTTCCATACTCTATTGGCGATAAAGCATTAGGCTATATTCAAAATGATATGGATTTAGACTTTTTCTTAGTTGAACCACAAGAAACAGCTATCTATGAATTTGGTATCAAAAATAGTGAAGGTGTTATTCCACAAGTATCTGTTCAAGAGGTAGTGGAAGATAAGGATGAGGATGGAGCTCCTTATTCATACTTGAATAGTCTAAGTGAAAATGTCGATTGGAGCGGCTGGGATCCTGTCATGAAAGACAAATTCGTAGCAGGATTGAAAAAAGGCAAGAAGTATGTTGTTCAAGTATCACCGAATACTTACTCAGGTGGAAGTTCGATTTCTTTTGATCCTTATGAGTTAAGTTCAAAAAAATTAATTTCTAATCCAGAAGATAAATATGAACCAAGTGATTTGAAAAATGTAGTGAAGCTACCATCTACAAGCTTTAATGCAAACCTAGCAATGCCTGGTGATATAGATGCCTACTATTTTAAATCAACAGAAACAGGAATTAAGTCTGTAACAACAGGAGTAGCTGAAGCAAATGCAGCTCAGAAAAAGAAATATCCAAGTGAAATGATTAGTCAATATCATGCTTTAGCAACGGTTATAGAAGATACAAATGGTAATGGGAAATTAGATCTAGACAAGGATACAATGGTCACATCACCAATTAGAGGCTTCTTTGAGCAAATATCTGTTTCATTTAAAGCACAAAAAAATAAAGGATACTTTATTGTTGTTGAACCTAGCTTCCCTGGCTACGAATCATTCTCGTTACTACCTTATACATTAAAAGTAGTGAATATGAATAAGAAAGATGAAATATCAAGCCAAGCTAAACCAATTCTAATGAAGAAATCAAAAGGTGAATTCGTTGGTAGAGGTTACTTTAACGCTGGCATAACTGGTGGAGATGTAGATTGGTATCAATTCGAATTAGCGAAAAATTCTATAGGTACTATTAAATTAGAAACAGATAAAGTTAACGACGGTGTTATCAGTATCTATCAAAATGGCAAACTGGTTAAACAATCAGACTCCTATTTAATGGGTGATACAGAAGAGCTACAGCTTACTCTGAAAAAAGGAAAATACCAAGTCAAAGTAAGCGACTACTACGGCACATCAAGCGTATCAGCATACACATTGAAAGTGAATATGAAGTAAAGAAAAGTGGAAGTGCCTTGCCCCGCAGAAAGCGCGCATCCTGAAGCAGGTTTCCTAGTTTGAAGAAAGAGCTGACTCTAAACGTATTTAAACGTATTCAGAGTCAGCTTTTTCACTATGTTAACAAGTAATAGATTTAAGAGAAACTATGAAATTTTATGTTTGAAATGGTATATAAAAGGTAATTTAATATAAATAACCAACAAAAGAAATATTTTCATAATACTCTTGTAATAACCTTGGTATGTGATAAAATATTTAGTGTAACACCATTTCCGTTTTGTAATACGATAAACGTAGGTCAAGGTTGGTCGAAGGCAAAAAAGATATCTGCTCCGTAGCAGGTATCTTTTTTGTTTGTTTTGTTTTATACGAATAATATTTTTGGGTAAAAATCGACTAAATCCTTGGTCTTTTTTGATTGGGATTTCTGCGAACTTTATTTTAAAATAGTAATTTATATCTAGATTACTAGAGGGGTAATAGAGCTAGGCCTTGGTTTTATCTTTCAGAATGATATACTGAAAATGACTAATTTTTAGAAGGGTTGTAGAGTTTTGAATATTAAAAAAATGACAGCTGCTATGTTACTCAGTCTCAGTGCCATACTTGTTGTTGGAGAAACGGCAGGGTATGCCAAATCTGTCTCGATTACACCAGGGGTTGAATGGCAATCGGACCAACAGGTGATTTCCAAACGAAATCAGTTCGTGAATACGTTACAGGTCGATTTAAATGATCCGTATACATTAGTAGATTTCGGCACATCTGATCCACTTGAGAAAAGAACCGTTGTGACGGAGCTTGCCAAAATGCACACAATGGAGAAAAACCATGTAGTTGGAGCAGTCAATGCATCCTTTTTCCATATGGATAGTGGTAAGCCGGCCTTTTTACTATCCAAAAATGATAGAATCATATATTTAGGAAGTGCTGCTGGTGTAGAAGCTAGTTTTGGAATTAATAGTGAAAAAACTGCTCAAATTGCTCCTTATACCATTGATATCGTCGCTACGCATAATGGTCAGCCGATAAAAATTTCTAGCTATAATAGAAGTAGAACGAATAATTCAAGTATTCTTTATACATCGAGCTTTCGATATAGTGATACTCGAGCAAATAATGCGGGATATGAAGTGGTTGTCTCTGGCTTACCTAAAAGCATCGATCAACAAACTTCATTCGGTGAGAAGCTAACGGGTAAGGTAACAGCCATCAGACCTTATGGACAAGGCACAAGTAGTAAAATACCTAATGATGGCTTTGTCTTATCTGCTACTGGTACCAAAATGGAAGATTTAAAAGCCATGGCTATTGGTGATGACGTCTCAATAGAACTGAATATTAACGAAGAGTGGAAAGGTGCAAATAGCATCCTTGCAAGTGGTCCACTGTTAGTAGATGACGGGAAAGTGAACACAAATATCGTCCATTCTACAGCTGCTTTACGAACAGCAAGAACAGCCATTGCAATTGATACAACAGGTAAGAAAGTATTTATGGTAACCATTGATTCTGGTAAAAAAGGAAAAAGTGAAGGTTTGACTCTCAATGAGCTAGCTAGCCAATTAGTGAAAATGGGAGCTTACAAAGCCATTAATTTAGACGGAGGCGGCTCAACCACTATGGCTGCTAGAATTCCTGGCAACCGCTATGCTTCCTTAGTAAATTTACCATCAGGTGGAAGTCAACGAGCGGTATCAGCTATCATGGAAGTCATTAGCACAGCTCCATATGGCCAACCAGCTAAAATAACAGTTAATCAAAGTGGTAAAACGAATTTATTAGTTGGAGCTGACGCAACATACAACGTAACATCTGCTCTCGATTCTTATAATAATGTTTTAGGTGTGGCTAGTAATCCAGCTACCTATACGGTTGAAGGTAACATTGGACGTTTAAATCAATCAAAATTTATCGCTGAAAAAGCAGGAACAGGCTCTGTTGTTGTTAAAGCAGGTACGGCAGTGACTAAAGTACCCGTTACAGTTGTGGCGCAGCCTACTAAGCTAACGAGCAATGTATCTAGTATTTATATCGGTAAGGGAAAATCTGATAAAATCAGCATCTCTGCTTTCGATAAAGCAGGAAAAAATTTAGTGTTTAATAGTAATCAAGTAAAATGGAGCGTTTCTGGCAATATTGGAAATATCAAAGCGGATGGCACCTTTACATCTGGACAAGCAGAGGCGAAAGGTAGCATTATTGCTACATTAAATGGTAAGAAGCTGACTATTCCTGTAACCGTTAGCGATAAACCATTAATTCTTTCATCTTTAGATGTAAGTAAACAATGGAAAGCTTCTAGTGCGAAAGCAAAGACAGCTATTCTTCAAAAAAGTGGTAAATCAACTAAAGAAGGAAAAGGATATTTAGGATTAAGCTATGACTTCACAGGCTACAAAACAGCATCAGTTTCGGCTTCCTACATGTCACCTGTATCTAAAATGCAGATTCCTTCCAAACCAACATCATTGTCTCTTTGGGTATGGGCTGACGCTAAAAACCATTGGTTAAGAGGCAAAGTCAAAGATAAGAACGGTAAAGTTTATACGATTGATTTTACACAAGAAGGAAAGTTGAATTGGAGAGGACAATGGAAGCAACTTACGGCTAAAATTCCAGCAGGAGTAGCTTATCCAGTTTCTGTAGAAAGCATTTATGTAACGGAAGCAAAAAGCACCAACAAAAACAAAGGTGCGATTTATTTAGACGCATTGCGAGCAAATTACAAATAAGATCGAAAAGGGAGTCTAAAAGGTTAGGCTCCCCTGTTTTTTAGTTTAGGCGCAAGAAATATGAGAATGAACTCATACTATAAAAAATAGATGCAAATACAGCACGTTTAGACGCATTTTATAATAAAACCAACGCAAAAACGGAGAGAATGAAATCAAAACGAAAAAGAGAATTCACCGGAAAGAAATAATACTTTCGGATGAATTCTCTTTTTGCTTAATGCATTCTTTTTTTCAGCAAAGCTTTTTTTCTAAAATGGTGAACGACAAAGGTCGCAACAAAGGCAGCAATCATAATAGTAAAGAATATGCTATTTGGGATATGTATATCGATAATGGTCAATCCCATTTTAGTACCAATAAAGAGAATTAAAATATAAGCTGTTGTTTCTAATTCAGGTACTTTATTCATTAACTGAATAAATACGGTTGCAATACCGCGCATCATGAGTATCCCAATCATACCACCTAGCATAACAATCCAAACTTCTTCTGATACAGCTAGGGAAGCTAGTATGCTATCTACAGAAAAGCTTAAATCCATTAGTTCAATACTAATAATAGTAGCCCAAAACATCCCGAATATTCGAACTAAAAAGCTTTGTTTACCATGATGAACGACTTCAGATGGTTTAACTTCACTTTCTCTAGAAAAATATTTATCTTTAAAGAATTTAATAGACAACCATAGTAAATATAGAGCTCCTAATAGTTTGATAAACCATAAATGGATTAAATAGGTTCCTAAGCCGATTAAGATAAAACGGAATAGATAGGCGCCCCATAATCCGTAAACAAGAGCTTTCTTTTGCTGATGCTTCGGTAAGCGTTGTACGAAGGCTGAAAGCACTAAAGCATTATCAGCTGATAATAAACATTCTAGAATGGCTAGTGAGAGAATGAGTCCCCACGAGCTTGGCTTTGATAATACCTCTGCCCACATATGAAAATCTAAAAGGGAAGCGTAAGTAGCTAATATATCATGTAACAAAATCCATACCTCCTTGAATAAATAGTATAGACCTCATTCGTCTATACAACCAGTAATGAGCCTATAGTAGAAGTAAATCTTTAATGGCTAGTATTTTCTTTAGCCGTTTTGAAGGGATAAAAAACAGACCTATTCAATCGAATAGATCTGTTGACGATTCGTTACCCTTCAATAGCAGCTACTTTCCATCGAGATAAATCTGGTTCAGCTTTTAGAACTAAAGAAGCAGGGAAGATAAACGTCCATGGCTTTGTTGTGTTTCCTTTAACTTCTAGGTCGTTGAGTTGGAACCCACCTTTAGCCACTAGTTCATCTTGAGCATCGAAGACCTGTAGTGGAAGCTGCTGAATGTTAATATTGTTTAAGCTACCATTACGAATTAAAACAGTAATATGTAAGTCTCCGTTTTCTTTTTTAGAAGCTTGAAGACCCATGAAATTTACTTCTCCTTCTTTTGGAGGAGTTAATCCATCAACAATTCGTTGCAGTTGTTCTTTTCCTTCGGCACTTAAGCTTGAATTCCATGATTCTTCTAAATCTAATGAATGCTTAGGTTTAATTTCAAAAGCTAATGTCCAATCAGATTTGAGGAAATCTCTTTTAACAATCGTTTCTTTAGGAAATAGGAATTGCCAAGGTCTACTGCTGTTTGCTGGTAGTTCACCAAGCTCTTCAAGGTTAAATTCATGACGAGCAATTAATTGTTTATCTTGGTCTAATAACAATAATGTCGTGTTATTAAAGGTAATGGGTTTATTGACACTATTACGAACAAAGGCAATGGCAACTAAGTTATCTCCATCTTCATGAAGCTCAATGCCTGATAAAGAAATTTGATTAGGCTTAAGTGGCTCTAATTCATTATTTAGAAAACGATATACATAGTTTTGCTCTGTTGACATAGTCCATGTAGGATGTAGTGACAATTCTGTTTCAACTGTCGCCTCGTCATTCACTTGTTCTTCGCTTTCATTTAAAATCTCATTTGAAGAAATGGTGCTGTCTTTACCTTCTTTTTTTACATTTGCTCCATTTTTACGGAAAAAGGAAAGCATATTTTTCACTCCTTAATTAATTGAGAAACAAGGTAGAGGCTGTCTAAAAAGGGATTGAAAAGCCCTTTTTAGACGCCTTTACACTTCATAGTGTAATATTTTTAAAAAAGTATGCTATGTTTATGTGTACTCTTACTTTTTTATAAAAGCTGATGTATCGTGCTTTATACTGTGTTTTATGTTCGCTTCTTTTACAAGGAGAAAGTATGTCATTTTGAATCAATATGAAATAAAATGACCTTTTGAGTTAACCTCTGTAAATTGACCTCAACAGTAATGGTTGCTGTTCTATTCGTGCTCAATAAACATGCCTAAGATATGTGCTGTTTCTAATGAAATGGCCTTGGCTATTTTATTGTAAGATAGAGTAAATAGCTCTAAGCCTTCATTTTGATAAATACGCATTGGATCTTCCTGCTGATAATGACGAAGTCCAATACCTTCTTTTAAGCGAGTCATATGCTCAAGGTGCATGATCCACTCGTAGTCAATTACACGAATCATGGCGTATTTTAAAGACTCTGTGATACTTTGTTGTTCTTCAGGGTCTCTTTCTTCTTTAATGAATGCCTTATAAGCTTCTAAAGCCTCCTCAACAAGGTCAAAAACATCTTGCTGAGTATTAACCTTGTCAGTAAGGTCTATATTCGAATTTAAAATGATACTGCTTAATTCAGCTTGTAGATTAGCGATTGGCCATTCCTCTACAACGACAACTTCATTACATGCCTTTTCAATTGTACTTTTCACGGCGCGAGAAACCATTTGTGAACCAAGCTCCGTTAAATCTTCTCTTGCGATTATTCTGTTGCGCAAAGTATAAATGATGTTACGTTGTTCATTAATAACATCATCAAGCTTTAAATTGTATTCACGCATTGAGTAGTTGGCGCCTTCAACAATTCTTTGTGTGCGATCGACAAATTCATGGATGTTCTTATTGGAAATAAGTCCTTCCTTATTTGTTTGCAACTTTTTAGTAAGCTTTTCAATTTCTTCATGAGCGAATCGACGGAACATATCATCTTCAAGTGAAATGAAGAATTGGCTTGCTCCAGGGTCGCCTTGTCTACCAGAACGTCCACGTAATTGATTATCAACACGGCGACTTTCGTGTTTTTCTGTTCCTAATACAAATAAGCCACCAAGCTCTGCAACACCATCACCTAAAAGAATATCTGTACCACGTCCTGCCATATTTGTAGCAATCGTAATTTGATTTTTTTGTCCTGCTAGTGAAATGAGGCGGACTTCTTGCTCAACGCTTTTAGCATTTAATATTTCATATTGTAGTTTTTCACGTTCTAGATATTCGGCAACTTTTTCAGATTGTAAAATAGACGTTGTACCAATTAAGACAGGCTGTCCATTACGGTGACATTCCATGACCTTTTTAAGCATGGCTTCGTATTTTTGCTCAGTCGTTTGGAAAACCTGTTCGACTAAATCCTTACGCTGCTTTGGTCGGTTCGTTGGGATCGATACGACCTCCATACCGTATACCTCTCTAAATTCCTTTTCTTCTGTCTTTGCAGTTCCTGTCATTCCCGAAAGGAAAGGGTACATACGGAAATAGTTTTGAATCGTAATAGACGCTTGTGTTTTGTTTTCTTCTGTAATTTCTAAGCCTTCTTTTGCTTCAATGGCTTGGTGTAAGCCATCACTTAAAGAACGACCTTCCATTATACGACCTGTAAACATATCGACTAGTAAAATTTTGCCTTCTTTAACGATATAATCAACATCGCGTTCAAACATAACATGTGCGCGAACGCCTTGAATGACGTAATGATACAGCGTTTGATGTTCTAAATCATATAGATTATCTACACCAAAAGCTTTTTCAACCTTCTCTATTCCTTTATCTGTTAAGCTAGTAGCTTTTGTCTCTAAATCAAAAGTATAATGCTCATCTTGTTTAAAGGATTTGGCTAATCGGGCTGCAATATAATGGAGATCAACATTGGATTGCATTTTTCCTGCAATGATTAGAGGTGTCTTCGCTTCGTCGATTAGTACACTGTCTACTTCATCGATAATAGCAAAGTGATAAGGTCTTTGAACCTTTTGAGAAGGGTCAACAACCATATTATCTCGTAGGTAATCGAAACCGAATTCTGTACCTACACCATAAGTAATATCGGCTTTATATGAAAGCTGCTTTTCTTCTGGTTGCATCTCGGGTACATTGAGTCCTACTGTTAATCCTAAAAATTTATGAATTTGACCGATCATTTCGTAGTCGCGCTTTGCTAAATAGTCATTTACCGTAATTACGTGAACGCCTTTACCTTCTAAAGCTCGAACATAACTAGGTAAGGATGCCACAAGTGTTTTACCTTCACCAGTTGCCATCTCAGAGATATTTCCTTCACAAAGAACAAGACCACCAATTAATTGAACGTCGTAATGACGCATTCCTACTACACGCTTGGAAGCTTCACGGACTACAGCGAAAGCATCAGGAATAATATCTTGAATTTTTTTCCCTGCTTCTAGTTCATTTTTAAAATGAACTGTCATATCTTTTAATTGTTGATCTGTATATTCCTCATATTTCTTTTCTAAGGCGTTTATTTTTTCGACAATTTTATTGTATTTTTTAAGTTTTTTCTGATTATTATCTGAGTATTTTGTTTTCAGAAACGATAACATAATAGTTAAATGCCCCTTATAATCTAAATGAATTTTCAAGCTATATGCAATATCTTATATCTTATCAAAATTATAAAATAAATACTATAATGAAGGAAGATAATACCTCGGAAAATAATTACCAATTATTCTATGTTGAAATAACGCGTAATTACATATGTTTTAAAGGATTCTAGCAAAATTTGTGGCAAATATTATGAAAGATATCTAAATTTTTTGTAGGATTTCTAGAAAAATAGTTTGAAAGTTTTACTATAATTAAGTAGAATATGCTAGAGTGATGTTTTAAAGATTAGAATTTGGGTATTGATTAAATGGAATTTATCCAATCTCTGCAAAGTAAAGTTACAATTGACATCTTAGAATATATAGCTTTTGGTTATGATAATAATTGAGGAGGTACTTCATGGTTTACCTTACCTTGTTAATTTGTTTTATTGCTTCGCTGATTATAACACCCTTTGTCAAAATGTTGGCTTTGAAAATTGGAGCTACTGATAAGCCCAACCAACGCAAGGTTCACACGAAAATTATGCCACGTCTTGGTGGTTTAGCGATATTTATTAGTTTTTTAATTGGTCTTGCTTTTTTAAGACCAGAAGGTGAGCATATTGTTCCAATTATCGTTGGAGCGTTCATCATCATCATTATCGGTGTCCTGGATGATATGCTTGAATTATCAGCAAAGGTCAAATTCATTGGCCAAATCGTAGCTGCCTTAGTTGTTGTGCTTAACGGTGTTCAAGTTGAAATGATTAACCTTCCATTCGGTGGAGAGTTACACCTGGGTATGCTAAGTATTCCATTAACAATCATTTGGATTGTTGGTGTTACGAATGCCATTAATTTAATTGATGGTCTTGATGGACTAGCTGCTGGTGTTTCAACAATCGCTTTAATTACAATTGCTGCTATGGCGATAGTAAAAGGTGATTTGTTTGTAGTAAGTGTAGCGGCTGTATTGATTGGTAGCACATTAGGCTTCCTAAAATACAATTTTCACCCAGCGAAGATATTCATGGGTGACACTGGCGCATTATTTCTTGGTTTTATGATTTCTGTTCTTTCATTACTTGGATTCAAAAACGTTACAATGCTTTCATTGATTGTACCTGTTATTATCCTCGGAGTTCCGATTTCTGATACATTTTTTGCGATTATCAGAAGAATCGTTAACAAAAAACCATTATCTGCACCAGATAAGTCACATTTGCATCACTGTATGTTACGATTAGGATATTCACATCGTCAAACAGTGCTCATTATTTATGCAATGGCAGCATCTTTTGGATTAGCAGCTTTTATTTTCTCCATGTCAACCGTTTGGGGAGCAATGCTAATCGGAGCGATACTCATTTTAGCCATTGAAGTATTCGTTGAAAAAGTCGGTCTTGTTGGCAGCGAATATAAGCCATTATTACGACTAATATCAGCGAAGAACTCAGATAAGTAATTAGAAAACCATCCAAATGTTAATTGGATGGTTTTTT
>NZ_CAPG01000061.1:0-30588 GCF_000321185.1 Bacillus sp. AP8 | reverse complement strand
AACAAAATAGTTTTATCCTTCGGGGTCGGGTGAAAGTCCCAATCGACGGTGATGATATATGAATAGCTATCTAAGCCCGTGAGCCTTAACAGGTAGGATTTGGTGAGAATCCAAAGCCGACAGTATAGTCTGGATGGAGAAGGATGTAAAACAAATGGTCAAAAGCCTTAATGAAGAAAAAATAGTCTTCAAAAGGTTTATTTGCTGACGCCATCTGTTTATATTCTCCAACGAACTCCTTAGGAATAGCCTAAGGGGTTATTTGTTTAGGGGAGAATTTATTAACTCCCATAATTCAAATGAATAGGAGAGTGGATGATGAAAGATGAGTATTATATGAAGATCGCTTTAGAGCTTGCAGAAGCTTCGCAGGGACAAACATCTCCAAATCCCGTTGTCGGCGCAGTGATTGTGAAAAATGGTGAAATTGTCGGGTTGGGTTCCCATCTAAAAGCAGGAGAACACCATGCCGAGATTCACGCGCTAAATATGGCTGGCGAAAGAGCTAGAGGTGGAACGATTTATGTCACTTTGGAGCCATGTAGTCATTTTGGAAAAACGCCACCATGTGCGGATGCTGTTATTTCAGCAGGAATTGTGAAAGTAGTGATAGCATCGACTGATTCGAATCCTTTAGTCGCAGGTAAAGGGATTCAAAGGCTAAAGAATGCTGGCATCGAAGTTGTAACAGGGATTTGCGAAGAAGAAGCAAGACGTTTAAACGAATCATTTTTTTATTATATGAAGCATCACATACCATATGTAACCTTGAAGCATGCGGTTACTTTAGATGGGAAAACAGCTACTAAAACAGGTCATAGTAAATGGATTACGAGTGAGCTATCAAGAAAAGATGTGCATAATGATCGAGGAAGACATGATGCTATTTTAGTAGGTATACAAACCGTTATGATGGATGATCCTAGTTTGACGAATCGAGATGGTGATAACGGAAGGCAGCCAATTCGAATCGTTTTGGATACGCATTTGAAAATGCCACTTGATAAAAAGCTTGTGAATGATGGAGAAAGCCCAACATGGATTTTTACAGGATCTGATGTAAGTGATGAGAAAGTTGCAGCCTTTAAAAATAAGCCTGTTCAAATATGCAAGTTATCTCAGCCAACAATTGATATTAAGGAATTGTTAGTAGTACTTGGACAAAAAGGTATAACTTCTCTTTATGTGGAGGGTGGACAAGCTATCCATTCTAGCTTTCTAAAATCAGGAAAAGTAAATCGTTTGGTTACATATATTGCTCCCAAAATTGTTGGAGGCATAGATGCGCCAAGCATGTTTACAGATTTACAGATTACAAATATGAATGATGCCATTTCTCTTGAATTTGAACATGTTGAGCAGATTGGTAACGATATTAAAATGACATCAATTTTGAAATAAGGTGAAAGAATGTTTACTGGAATAGTGGAAGACATCGGTACGGTAAAAGCTATTAGTAGAGCTAAGACAAGCATGCAACTCACTATTTTTTCGTCAAAAATAGTTGAAGATGTTCATTTGGGAGATAGCATTGCCGTTAATGGTGTTTGTTTAACAGTGACTTCTTTTACGAAAGATTCCTTTACAGTAGACGTCATGCCTGAAACGGTAAAAGCTACATCAATACGCGATGTGAGCGTTGGGTCATTCGTAAATTTAGAAAGAGCCATGAGTGCGTCGGGGAGATTCGGCGGACATATTGTTTCAGGTCACGTTGATGGTATTGGAACGATTATTCGTAAGCGAAGACAAGAAAATGCGATTTACTATGATATTAAAATAAGCGAGGAATTAAGGAGATTTTGTATTCCAAAGGGCTCCATTGCTATTGATGGGACTAGCTTAACTTTGTTTGGTGTTCAGAATCAAATCATAACGATTTCATTAATTCCTCATACTGTAGAGAAAACGGTAATTGGTAGAAAAAAAGAAGGCGATATCGTAAATGTTGAGAATGACATGCTCGGAAAATACATCATTTACAACATGGAAGGTAATCAAGAGAAAAAAACAATAACAGAAGATTTTTTACGACAAAACGGATTTTAAAAAGGATGGTGTCCTATATGATTCACACAATAGAAGAAGCAATTGAAGATTTAAAAGCAGGGAAGATGATTATTGCTGTAGACGATGATGACCGAGAAAACGAAGGAGATTTAATTGTCTTAGCTGAACATGCAACGCCTGAGGTTATTAATTTTATGGCTACATATGGACGTGGTTTAATTTGTGTGCCACTTACCAATGAAATAGCAGAGAAATTAGATCTACATCCGATGGTTGCTAAAAATACCGATAATCACGAAACGGCTTTTACTGTAAGTATTGATCACAAGGATACAGACACAGGAATAAGTGCCTATGAAAGATCTCATACCGTGCTGGAACTATTAAATGGTGATGCTGTTTCAGAGGATTTTAGAAGACCAGGTCATGTTTTTCCATTAATTGCAAAGCCGAATGGTGTTATAGAAAGAATGGGTCATACAGAGGCAGCGGTTGATTTGGCAAAAATCTGTGGTTCAACTCCCGTTGCAGTCATTTGTGAAATTATGAAGGATGATGGAACGATGGCTCGCTTGCCAGATTTAGAAGTATTTGCAGAACAGCACCAATTAAAGCTTATAACAATAGCGGACTTAATCAAATATCGTTACCAGAATGAAAGTTTTGTAAAAAGAGAAGCAAAAGCTAAGTTGCCAACTTCATACGGAGATTTTCATATGATCGGTTATTCCAATAAGTTAGATCATCATGAACACATCGCACTAGTGAAGGGAGAATGGAAGGAGGATGAACCTGTTTTAGTTCGTATCCATTCTGAATGTCTGACTGGTGATGTATTTCATTCGAAGCGTTGTGATTGCGGAGTTCAGCTTCAACGAGCTTTAAAGCAAATTGAAGATGAGGGAGCGGGTGTTGTTTTATATATGAGACAAGAAGGAAGAGGGATTGGTTTAATCAATAAGCTACGTGCATATGAACTGCAAGAAGAAGGCTACGATACAGTAGAAGCTAATGAAAGATTAGGTTTTCCAGCAGAACTAAGAGACTATACATTGAGTGCTCATATTTTAAAAGAGTTAGGAATTAAGAAAGTTCGCTTAATGACGAATAATCCAGAAAAAATAGATGCATTGAGGGAGTACGATGTTGAAGTTGTAGAGAGAGTGCCTATTCAAGTAGCTGCGGTAAAAGAAAACATGTATTACTTAGAAACAAAGAAAATGAAAATGGGACATTTATTAGCATAAAGGAGAGAAAGAAGATGAGCACAACATTTGAAGCACAGTTAATTGGAACAGGTTTAAAAGTAGGGATTGTTGTAGGAAGATTTAATGAGTTGATTACTAGCAAACTATTAGGTGGTGCGCTAGATGGATTAAAGCGACATGGTGTTGCAGAAGACGATATTGATGTAGCATGGGTTCCTGGAGCATTTGAGCTTCCGTTTATCGCTAAAAAAATGGCTGATACTAAGAAATATGATGCCATCATTTGTTTGGGTACAGTCATTCGTGGTTCTACAACTCATTATGATTATGTATGCAACGAAGCCGCAAAAGGAATTGCTTCTGTATCGCTCGAAACAGGGATTCCTGTGATGTTTGGAGTAGTCACAACAGAAAACATTGAGCAGGCAATCGAACGTGCAGGTACAAAGTCGGGTAACAAAGGCTATGATGCGGCTGTATCAGCTATTGAAATGGCTAATTTATCACGTTTATTCTAGAAATTAATCAAACGTTTGATTAATAGATAAATAGAATCAATTTATCGAAAACTAGTTAAACTTTCTTTTCTTTGATGTTATATTCTTATGAGGTTACAACTTACAGTGAAGCTTTAATCGATGAAGGATTTCATCGATTAGCTGAAACAATCAGGTTCTTACTGATGTTTGATATTTCATCCAAGCGAATTTGTTTCCTCTTCGCTTTGAAATGGAAATCATATGTTAGTTTGAACGAGATAAAGGGGTATAACATGAAGAAAATAGTATCAGTTTTATTGAGTTTACTAGTATTTATGTCTGTATTACCAGTATCTCAAGCTTTTGCTAAAGAAAACTTGAGCACTGAAATGCAGAATATGATTAATCAGGGCGTAATAACTGGCTACTCTGATGGCACGTACAAACCTTTTGTCAAAGTTAAACGTGGAGAATTTGCGACGTTTTTATATCGTGCTTTAAAGTTACCAGAGGGAGAGCATGTTTTTAAGGATGTAAGTAAAAGTTCAGGGCTTGCAGTTGGAATCAATGCAGCGGCCAAAGCGAAGATCGTGATGGGTACATCTTATAATACTTTTGATCCAAATTCGTATATTACACGTCAACAAATGGCTATGATGATTAGTCGATCATTGGACTATTTGAAGGTGCCAGAAAAAGTAGGTCAGTTAAATTTCTTAGATAATAATCAAATTTCACAAAAAGCAGCCGTATCAAGAATGGTTGGACACGGCATTATTAGTGGCTATAAGAGTGGAAATGGCTACATATTTAAACCAAATGATCCAGCTACTCGTGAGCATGCAGCTGCCTTCATTTCACGTATGTTAGCTGCTGCGAAAACAGGCGGGGGAGAAACTACTCCAGAGGAAACAGTAATCAGTGATTTTGAAAAACAAGTGGCAGCATTAGTGAATGAAGAACGAGCAAAAGCAGGATTGAAGCCATTAACATTGGACACGAATTTATCTAAAGTGGCAAGACTTAAATCCGAAGATATGTACAACAAGAAATATTTTAGTCATACAAGTCCAACATATGGTTCACCTTTTGACATGATGAAAAAATACGGAATTACATTTTGGGCAGCTGGTGAAAACATCGCAAGAGGACAACAAACACCACAGCAGGTTATGAATTCTTGGATGAACAGCGAAGGACACCGTAAAAATATCTTGAATTCAAACTATACGCATATTGGTGTGGGACATTTTGCGAACGGTAACTATTGGACACAGAT
The DNA here is from genome assembly GCF_000321185.1 of Bacillus sp. AP8. Lineage (NCBI taxonomy): Bacteria > Bacillati > Bacillota > Bacilli > Caryophanales > Bacillaceae > Bacillus > Bacillus sp. AP8. Next base: position 25,612 of record NZ_CAPG01000061.1, on the reverse strand, counting down.
GTTTATTGGAAAGTAAAGACTTTAAGAACGCATGGAAGGAATCAGAGTTTAAGACTTTGGTTCCTTTTTTTGTTGGAATCAGCTATTTTGTGAGTGAAAATAGGGGTCTTTGAGCGATATCAATCATATGGAAGAAGAAACTCCATACAGAACGCCTAGGATATGAAATGTCATTAATCAAACGTTTGATTAAAAAAAGCTGCCACATATAAGTGGCAGCTTCGTTTATATTACGCAGCTTTCTTTCGTCTAACCAAGGACAATAATTTATTGAAAGCTTCTTTATAGAAAATCTTTAATCCGACTACATAAATAGCGGCTCCTAGTCCGCTGAATAGCACGAGCTGAATGATGGCTGGCCAATCTTTCAGCGGTGTGAAATTTTTCAGTAAATAGACAGGTACAGCCATTAATAGAGTTGGTGGGATGACGCGTACGATTAATCCGAGCAAACGTTTCGATTCACTTTTGTCAAAGTCTCGATACATGACAATAGTTGAAACGACTAGGAAATAGATGGCTACAAGTGAACTTGTTACAGCTAGACCTTTATAGCCAAGCGAATCAACAATCAACCAGTTAATTACAAAGTTTAAGATAACGGTTGTAGCACTGATCTTGAAAACGACGGATGTTAAACCACGCGCATACATCGATTTAGAAACAATGAATTGTAAACCTTGGGCGACAATCATTGGTAGATACATGACCATGGCGATATACGTATTATGCGTATCGGCTGCAGTAAATTTACCACCTTGGTAGATGAAAGCAATTGCTTCTTTACCAACCAAAAATAGCCCAACTGCAATAGGTAGTAACGTTACAAGTGATATTTGCATACCCATATGCATCGTATCTTGGAATTTCTTTTTATCATCTACTTGTTCAGATAATAGGGTAAAAATAATCGCGACAATCGTTGTTGCGTAAATTGTATTTGGGATACTGACTAATAAAGATGCTTTATCTAAATAGGTAGCTCCGCCATCGGTTGTTCCAAGAGCAAACGTTTTGTTTACGAACATGTTAATTTGTCCTACGACTGAATTTAATAAGGCAGGAACGATTAAAACAAGAAATGATTTACGAAAGTCATGATCTACTTGAAGAGAAGGAGACCAGTGAAATCCACCTTTTCTTAAATAGATAAATTGAATGATAATCCCAAGAACGGTCCCGATTACAAAACCGTAGGCTAAACTGTAGATGCCCCATTGTCCTGAAAAGAAAATAGCAAATACCGCACCCATTAAGGTTGCTAGTATTTTAGAAATTTGCGCAGGAACGAAGATTCGTCGCCCTTGTAAATAGGACTCTAATATTCCATTAAGCGCGATTGCTGCCATAGCAATGAAGAAAACTTGCATGGTTTTAATCGCAACACTTTCAGCACCAGCACGCATGTTATCAGGTGTAATAAACGGTAGTATGTATGGGATAGTAAAAATCCCTACTACTGAGATAATCAGAAATAGAATGACAGTAGCATTCATAATACCATTTGCATTACGGTCGGCTTCTGCTGCATTCTCTTTTTTCATTTTTGAAAACATAGGTAGGAATACGTTGTTGAAACCACCAGAAATCATTGCAACGACTAGTGTTACAAGAGAAAAGGCGTATATATAACCATCGGTTTCAGCACTAACTCCAAATTGATAAGAAACGATTTTTTCTCTAATTAAGCCTGATAGCTTTAAAAACAGAGCTAACAACGTAATCCAGAGTGCTGTCTTTTTCAACGTCGACATGAATCTGTCACTCCCCGAATGATGAATGAATCTTTCTTTCATTCAAAAGAATAAAAAGCCAGGCACCAAATGATGGCTGGCTGTAATGATACGACTTTACATAGAATAAGCAAGATATTTTCAGAAATAGGAAAGCTCCTTATTTCTTTAAAGCTCTCTCATAGATTTCTAAATATTTTTTAGCTGCAGCAATATGAGAATATTCTTCTTCGATTTTGGCGCGAGCCTTAGCAGCCATTTCAACACCAGCTTCTGGGTCACGTAATAAAGTAAGAATTGCATCTGAAAGCTCTTCAACGTTTTTCTCTTCTACTAGAATACCATCTACTCCACTATTAACGATTTCCTTTAATCCACCTACTGCACAAGCGATTAGAGGGGAACCAGAGCCCATTGCCTCAAGAGCGGAAATCGAAGTAGCTTCTTCAACACCAGCAGAGTGAACGCTTGGAACAAGGGCAACATCACTTAAATCGTAATAATCACGTACGACTGCATGAGGAACAGCACCTAATAGAGTAACGTTTTTCTCCATGCCTTCACGAGCGACAATCTCTTTAATTTCACTTAATGCTTCTCCACTACCAGCATAAATTAAATGAGTATTAGGAAACTCTTTTAAAACTTTTGGTAGAGCTAAAGCAGGGTAGATAACACCGTTTTTCTTCGTTAAACGACGTGGGCAGAATAAAACCTCGCTATCCACATCAATGCCGTATTTAGCTCGTAATTCCTTTTTCTTTCCTTTATTAGGCTTGAAAGAATGGATATCAATGAAATTGCGAATGGCTGTACCTTCTACACCAGATAATTCTTTCACATATTCTTTTAAGCGAGTATCAACGGTAATAACCTCACGAGTCCCACGATATGCTTGAATTTCTACATCTTGCATGATTTTAGCTTCTGCACTACCTTCATCCATGGAACCTTTAGAAATCGATTCAAAGGCCATGTAGCCATGTACAGTTGAAACCGTTGGAATGCCACTTTCAAGAGCAGCTAACGTTGTAAAAGGATCCTGTGCATGGATGATATCGTAATTTTTACTTTTATTGTTTTCAATAAGGACACGAAGGAAACGTTGGCGCATTTTATGACTCCAAATGATTCCTTTTCCTTTTTTAATTTTGTTTAAAATATAGCTTGGTCCTTGTGCAAGGATTTTACGAGAAACGGGAGAAACATCAGAGAAAGATAATACGTCTACCTCATGACCTAATGATTCTAAACCAGCTTTTAATGTATCAACGTGAACGGATAAACCACCAGCATGCGGGTAGTCATATGCAGTTGCAATTAGTACTTTCATTCCAGTCTCCTCCAGACTTTACATTACAATCTTTTGTATAAAAAATGATCGTTCAAACTTTACATTTGTATTGTCTAGCTTCAGCGCCTCAGCCAGTTTTCTGCCTCGAAAGACATCTTCGAGTATCTTGTCAAAGTCATGACTGGTAAGTGATGACCTCGAGCGGACCAAGGCGCTTACGCTTTTCTATTTTCCGAAATGCTCCTTTAATAGGTCTACATTTCGTACAGCTTCTTTACGCATGATTTCGGCATTTTCTTTAACGATATTGGCGAATTTCTCGCGGTCATCTAGCATCATAAGCGCATTTTCTGTTAATGTTTCAGGATTGATATTCATCAAGTCAGCTGAATATTTCCACATACCACTACGCTTTAATAAGCTTTCCACTTTTTTGTCATAGCTTAAACCGATATGTGGAACACCACTTAATGTAGAGAAGATAAGGGCGTGTAATCTCATACCGATTGTTAAATCACATTGACTGATAAAATTTAAATATTGATTTGGTGTGAATTTTTCACCTAGCATGACGCATTGATCGGCATGCTTCATATGTTTCATAACCTGTTGGCTTGCGTTCGTATCGTGATGTCCTTCCATTGGTACGAAAACAGGTGTCACATTCTTTTCTTCAATTAAAGCATCCAAAATTTGAGCGGTTTGTTCGAATTGCAGTGTATGCTCGAACCATGGGCGCATCGATACAGCTACTAGCTTTTGATGTTCTTTTAAATCTAAAGAGTCCATGCAAGCATGATCTTCTTTCTTTTTAAAGGCAAACACGATGTCAGAAGTAACAACCGTTTCTGGACGCTTGATACCAAGCTTATGAAGATAGTCTTTTGAGAACTGATCACGAACCGTAATGAAATCTGCTAAATTAGACAGCTTCATTAAGATTTTTCCCCAAGTGGATGTAACAGGACCAATACCTTGTGAGAAGAACATAACCTTTGTGCCACATAGCTTAGCTAATAGGACAATCAGAAGGTAATAAGGAAGTGGGCCGAATAAGAACTTAGTTGGGTAAGCATCCTGTAATAAGCCGCCTCCACCACTAATTAATAAATCAGCATCCTTTAATGCTTTGATTTTTCCTTTATTGTCATGTCTCCAACCGCGATAGACTGTTTTTACATTATGCTCTTTTGCTGTTGCTTCTGGCGATAATGAAAAGACTGTTATATCAGGATGATCAAGGGAATCTCGTAAATTGTCGACAATACTTTCGAGAATCGCTTCATCTCCCGTATTTCCTAAACCATAAAAACCTGAGATGACAATTTTCAAACTAATGTTTCCTCCTTATTTTCCCGCCAAAACGGGCAATGCACACCCACATACGGTGGGAAGAACATTGAGTAGTAATACGTATATTTACAAAAAGGTATATTTCTAGACAAAAACCCTCATATATTTTAACATTACCCCCTATGTTTCTCAATGCAATTAGTTTAAATGATAGGGAGAAAGGGTATATTTTTGAACTCAGATGAAGAAACAGGCAAGTAACGATTTTTCTTAAAAGTTCCGTAAGTATATAATAATATTCAACATTATGTCTGGCTTTCGTGCTTGATCGACTTATGCTGGTGGAAGTCTATGGAATGTAAGTCAACAAGGGCGTTGTCAAAGGCAGTAGCGATTTTAGTTGTTGTTCCATACTTGAGCCGCATCAACTTGCTTTGTCTGACCTTTTACCTGTCAGATTTGTCTGCGTTGTCTAGCTTCAGCGGCTAACTCCTAGAGCATAAGTCAACCAGTCCAGAAGGCAAAGAGCGCCTTCAAGCCAGCTCGTCTTATGCTTGTCGGAGTTAAACGAGCCGCATCAGCTTTTCTTATTAGAATGAGCTATACTAATGTTATTAATGCAGAAGAGAACATATTTTGATATACTATGTGAGTTAGGAATTTACTTGTTAAGAATGTAACATTATATAGATAAGTGAGGTCACTAAGCGATGAAAAAGATTTGTGTCATTGGGTTAGGGTATATTGGCTTACCAACTGCATCAGTGTTTGCACGTGCAGGCTATGACGTACTAGGTGTAGATGTAAATCGTAAAGTTGTGGAATCTTTAAATGAAGGCAAAGTTACTATAGAAGAAATAGATTTACCAGAATTAGTGAAGGAAGTTGTGGCTAATGGTCATTTGAAGGCTTCTGTTGAACCAGAAAAAGCAGACGTGTTTATTATTTCTGTTCCAACTCCAATTCATGAAGACCATAGTGCCAATGTCGATTATGTAGCGGAAGCAACAAAAGCGATTATTCCTTATTTAGAAAAAGGAAATATTGTGATTGTAGAATCAACAATCCCACCAAGAACAATGGATGATTTAGTTGCTCCAATTATTAAAGAAGCTGGATTCGATCCTTACAATGACGTATATGTGGCACATTGCCCAGAACGTGTATTACCAGGTCGAATTTTAATAGAATTAATCGAGAATACTCGTATCGTAGGTGGTTTAACACCTGAAGCAGCGAAGAAGGCTGGAGATGTATATCGTGCGATTGTAACGGGTGACGTTATCGAAACAGAAGCGGTTACAGCTGAAATGTCTAAGCTAATGGAGAATACTTTCCGTGATGTGAACATTGCGCTTGCTAATGAATTAGCCAAAATCTCAGCTCGTCTTGGTGTAAATGCACATGACGTGATTGAATTAGCAAACAAGCATCCACGTGTAAATATCCATTTACCAGGTCCAGGAGTAGGTGGACACTGCTTAGCGGTTGATCCTTACTTCATTATTGAAAAAGCACGTGAAGAATCTCCATTAATTACAGAATCACGTCGTATCAATAACAGTATGCCTGAGTTTGTGATCGAGCAAATCAAACGATTAACGTCTGAATTAGATCAACCGAAAATTGCCGTTTGCGGTTTAACATACAAAGGAAACATTGACGATGTTCGTGAAAGCCCAGCAATTGAAATTGCACATATGCTTTTAGAAAATGATCGCTTTGACGTACGTATCCATGATCCACATGTGACAGAAGAACAAGTTTCCTTCCAACTTCAAAGCTTAGAACAAGCGGTAGATGGAGCAAACTTACTTGTCATTCTTGTAGATCATAATGAATTTAAGCAATTTGATGAAGAGCTTTTATTAAATAAAATGGCAACACCAGTCGTATTCGATACTCGTAACTGTGCAAAAATCAACGAAGATCGCTTCACAGTGTACCGTATTGGTAATTTGAAAAATTTAAAAGCTATTCAAGAGTAAAAAAACATATGAAGGACCCGTGACGTTTTTTCCTTCTTTTATTTATTCGAGTTAGAATGAATAAGGTTATATGTTTGGATGTTTTCGAAAACTTTGTTGCGTATCAACAAGAATTGAATATAAGTTGCCGCTCCAGGATGCTCGCTTTCCGCGGGGCGGGTGGTGAGCCTCCTCGACGCAAAGCGTCTGTGGGGTCTCACCTGTCCCGCTGCTCCCGCAGGAGTCTCGCACCTTCCGCTCTATTCAAATAGTTTTTTATCAACTAGTTCAATTAATAAAGTTTTTTATAGCAACAGCAATATAGAAAACAACGATATGTTATTTCTTGAAAATATAAAGAAGGACCGATGTAGGTTTTTCTATAATAGGAAGATGAATGATGCAAAAAGAAACGTATTTTGGTATAGGTGTATCTCCATTAAGCTATGAAGATATACTGACGGACATTGATATTCGTATGCAGCAAAATTTAAAGTCGACGATCATCGCAGTTAATCCTGAAAAAGTGATGGCGGCTGAGAAAAATGAACAGCTACGAGACTTAATCAATAACAGTACGTATGGAATTCCTGATGGAGTAGGAATTTTACTGGCGTCTAAATTGAAAAAAGGCAATATCACGTCACGTGTTACAGGTGTGGATATGATGGATCGTTTGCTTCAATCTGCGGCGGAAAAAGGCTATCGTGTGTTTATGTACGGGGCAAAGGAAGAAGTCGTAGCCAAAGCAAAAGCAAATATCGAAGCAAAATACCCGAAGATCATTATTTCTGGATATGAGAATGGGTATGTTCAAGATCCAGCAGTAGTTGTGAAGAAGATAAACGATGCGCAAGCGGATATTTTGTTCGTGGCCATGGGAAGTCCAAAGCAAGAGCTATGGATTCGTGAGCATATGAACGAAGTGAGTGCGAAGGTTTTTCAAGGAGTTGGCGGTAGTTTCGATGTCTTTGCCGGTCACGTCAAACGAGCACCTGAATTTTATCGGAAGCTTGGTTTAGAATGGCTATACCGTTTAATGAAGGAACCAAGTCGTTTTAAACGTCAGCTTGCCTTACCAAAGTTTCTCATAAAAGTAATCCGATCTAAGTAAGTTGCTACAATGGGTTCATACACATGGCAACCTTAATGAGTCATGATCTCATTAAGGTTGTTTTTTTATGCATAATAAGTTGAATAAGCCGATTTCCTTATTATATAGAAGAAACGAATAACAATGGGCAAATAATGTCTTTTTAATAGGAGGGAAACAATGAAAGTATTACATGTAATTAGTGGAGGAGAAACGGGTGGCTCTCGTAAGCATGTTACTACCTTGCTCGAACAATTCCCACGAGATACAGTCTGTCTGGCTGTTTTTCAAGAAGGTCCACTAGCTCAGGAAGCGAGAGAAATGGGAATTCGTGTCGAATTGTTTCAACAATCGTCACGATATGACATAAGCATTTTGCGTAAGCTACGAGATTTTATTAATAAGGAAGAATTCGATATTGTGCATTCACATGGTCCAAGAGCCAATTTATTTATGTCCTTCATTAAAAAGAAAATTTCAGCGTTATGGGTGACAACGATTCATAGTGATCCGAAGCTGGACTTTATGAAGGGTGGCATAAAAGGGAAGCTTTTTACCAAGCTTAACTTACATGCGATAAAACAAATCGATTATTTCTTTGCTGTTTCAGAACGTTTTAAAGAAAATCTTATTGAATTTGGAATTCCAGCGGAGAAAATTTTCACGATTTATAATGGTATTCATTTTTTAGAGCCGTTAGAGAAAAATGGAAAGCTACAACAAGAACTTGGCCTAAATGATAAAGATTTCATCATGACAATGGTAGCGCGTTTACATCCAGTTAAAGGACATGATATTGTTCTTCGAGCATTGAAGCAAATCAATAATCCTCATATTCATTTAGTTTTAGTTGGAGATGGTCCGATTAAAGAAGAAATTGTCGCGATGGTTGACGATTTCCATCTTGGAAATCAGGTTCACTTTCTTGGGTTCAGAAAAGATGTAAGTGACATTTATAGTGATTCACATATTGCCTTATTAGCCTCACATAGTGAAAGCTTTCCATTGGCATTATTAGAAGCGGCAAATGAAAAGCTACCACTTATCTCAACAGATGTCGGCGGAGTGAAGCAGTTGCTTTCCTCAGAGCAATATGGCTGGGTCGTACCAACAAATAATGCAGAGCAATTTGCAACAGCCATTGCAGAAGCTTATAAAGACCAACAAAAGAATGTACTAAGTAGCAAAGGAGAAGCATTGTACAAGCATGCCACTTCGCATTTCTCTTTAGAGCAGCTAGCGAAAAGCGTAGAAGAACGATATAAATCTCTTATCAATCCATGATCTCAGATGATTCTGAGGTCTTTTTTTTGTGTTTTTATTTATAGGGTGCTATATTGGAACAGTTGCATGAAAACTTCACCTTAGTTGGATTTATTTATAAGAGAATCCAAAATAAGATTTTTTATAAAAAATATTCCAATTAAAGAGGTTACTGTGTATAATGATGAAGTGCGTCTATTTATGAAAATAAAGGAAGCTCAACCTGTTTATTCTGTAAAATTTCTATAATATTCTTCTATGTGAAGAAATATGTAAAAAATAGTTGAAAATTATGGTTCATTTGGTAGAATAAATAAAGAGGTTTAATCTGCTATTTTCCCATTTAACTAGGTTTTATTTGAATAGGTTAATAGGATTTTAAGCTACATAAGATTCTGTTTATTTTTAATTAATAGAATTAAAGAAAAAATTTTTACAAAACGGGGAGGATTTATTCCATGGCTTACCAACCAAAGTCTTACCGCAAGTTCGTAGCAACTGCTGCTACTGCAACTTTAGTTGCAGGTGCTGTTGCTCCATTAGCTTCTGCTGCTGAAGCAGATTCAAGCAAATTTACAGATGTAACAAAAAATTACAAAGAAGCTGTTGATTTCGTAGTTTCTAAAGGGATCAAAGGTACTTCTGAAACTACATTTGGTGTTAGCGATAACATCAAACGTGGTGATGCAGCTGCATTCCTTGCACAAGTATTAGGATTAGATACTAAAGGTGCACCAGATGCTGGTTTTACAGATGTTAATACTCGTGTTGCTCCATATGCAAATGCATTAAAAGCTGCTGGTATTACAAGTGGTAAAACAGCAACTACTTTCAATCCTGATGCTCAAATCACTCGTGGTGAATTAGCTATCTGGATCGCAAAAGGTTTCGGTCTTGAAGGATCTGGAAAAGTTGACTTCACAGACGTAAACACTAACTACGCTCCTTATGTTTCTGCATTAGTAGAAAATGGCGTAACAAGTGGTACTTCTAAAACAACTTTCGGAACTACTGCTAACGCTAAACGTGGAGATTTCGCTAAATTCTTATTTGCTGCAGATCAAGCAACTCCAAAAGCTGCTGTAACAGAAGTTAAAGCAGAAGATGGAAAAGTAACTGTAACTCTTGACAATGCTCTTGAGTCAGTAAAAGCTGCAGATTTCAAATTAACTCAAGCAATCGACGGTAAAGAAGCTACTGCTGTAACTGCAACAGAAGCTAAATTATCAGAAGATAAAAAGACAGTTGAATTAACTGTTGCTAAAGTTGCACAAACTGAAAACGAACAAAGCGTAGTAGTAACAGCTGCTTACAAATCAGGTAAAGCTGTAGCTGCTAAAGCGTTTAAAGTAGACGCAACTGTGGCAAAAGTAGTAAGTGTAAGTGCGATTAACGCTAAACAACTTGTTGTTACATTTAATAAAGATGTAGATGTTGCTACAGCAGAAACAAAAACTAACTATGTTTTAAATGATACAAATACAGTAGCTTCTGCAGAAGTTCAAGAAGATGGAAAATCAGTTAAGTTAACTTTAACAGATCCTTATACTACTGCGTCTTCAGTAGCAGTAACAGTTAAAGGTGTTACGTTAAAATCAGAGCCTACTAAAGAATTTCCGTTATTCTCTACAGTTGTAAAAGTAGAAGACACTACTAAAGCTTCAATTGTTTCTGTTGATTCAGTAACAAAAGACACAACTGCAACAACTGCAACTGTTAACTTCTCTGAGCCTGTTAAATCTGGTATTATTAAAGTTAACGGTCAGTCTGTAGGAACTATTACATCTCCTGTTGAATCTTTAAATCTTACTGGACTAAACTTAGATGCAACTAAAACACATACATTAGAAATTGTAAATTTAACTGACACTGCAAACAATGTAACATCATTAGCAACTACTACATTTACTGTTAAAAAAGATGCTGATGCACCAGTAGTTTCATCAGTTACTGCACATGGTGATTATCAACTTCTTGTAACATTTGACAAAAAAATCAATGCATCTACAGTTGCTACAGGTGATGTAACTGTTAAAGACGAACTTTTAGCTGATGTAACTGTTTCAAACTTTGCTGCATTAACTGGTGATACTACTGGTACAAAGTTTGTAATTACTCTTGATAAGACAAAATCAGAAGTAAGTGATTTATATAAAAATAAAACTACACGTAATTTAACTGTAGTATTTGCAGACAAGTCAGTAGATGATGCTCTGGGTAATCAATTGGCTGCAACAACTAAAGCAGTAACACTTAATAAAGATGTAACTGCACCAACTGTTACTGGCATAACATTTAAAAAAGATGCGACAACAAAACTAGTTACTGAACTTAAAGTATCTTTTGATGAAGTTATTAATAACTCTTTAGATTTAAGTAAATTTACAATTGTTGATTCTAACGGAGTATTGAAATCAGGTATCTTGACTGGTGCTCCAGTTACTGTTTCTGGAAAAGAAGCAGTTATTGATATTACAGATGTTGCTTTAACTGGAACGCATAGCTTCCAAATCGCATCAGGTGCTGCAACTGATTTAGCATTAGTAGCAAACAAATCTAATTCATTTGCAGGTACTGTTGATTTTGGTACAACAACATCAGTAGATACTTTTGATTTTGTTGATGGCGACAGCGACTTAACGAATGGTGAAGTAACTGAAACTGGAAATGTTATTACAGTAACGTATCCGGAAGCAGTAAAAGGTGGAGCTGTAAGTGGTTCTGCAACAGATTTAAATAACTATTCAATCAATGGTAAACCACTACCTGCTGGTACAACTATTACTTTAGATTCAACTCAAAAAGTTGCGACAATTAAACTAGCTGATGAGTCAATTGCTATTAGCGATACAACTGCAGTGTTTACAATTAACAATGTAAAATCTTTATCTAACAAAACAATTAAGCCTGTTACAACTACAAGTGCAATTGTTGATAACGTAGCTCCTGTTTTACAATCTGCACGTGTATTAGACAATAACACTATTGAGTTAACTTATAGTGAAGCTATCGCACCTCTTGCTGGTGTAGCTGCTGGACTTGAGTTTGCTATTTATGAAGGTACTACAGCGAAGACTGTAGCTGATGCTGACCTAACAGCTACAAATGTAACTGGTTTTGCTAACAAGATTGTAATTGATCTTGCAACAGCTACACTTGACTTAACAAAAGAGATTTCTGTTAAGACATTGTTAGATCCAACTCCTGCTAACATTAACATTAAAGACGTGGCTTCAAATGCTCATAAAGTTGATGTTAAAGTAGTAGCTACAAAATAATTTAAGGACACCTACCTCAGGGTAGGCTCCTTGTTCGCCTTAATTTTAAAAGAGTGAACAAAAATCTTGCAAAATAGAACACTTGTCCAAATAAAAGTAGAACAAGAGAGTTGAAAAGGGTTTAGAAATTATCCTTTTCAACTCTTTTTTTTATGTTAATTGGGAAAGGTGCCTGTCATCACCCGAATATTGTCGAAGAATAGTAGACAATAATATAGACTCTATGGAGAATATCTCTGTAGGGCTTTTCTTCTTTTAATGAAGTTCAATAAATACTGAAATAATCTTTTATGAAAAAATGAGATAATCATGAATAACAGGATAGTTAGCTCATTTAATTAGAATCACCTATTACATTAACTCGAACAGATGATATTGGTAGTACAAAATTAGGGATTTGTGCCTGTCACCCTCTAAGTATGTAAGTTTATGCTGAAAGGCGCTGTTGGGAGAAATCTCGGCAGGGCTTTTTTTACTGTATAAGCCGTGTATAGAGTTTGTTGGCTGTCACTACCCGAAAAACTATCGAAGTTTAGTAGACTAGAAGGAAGGCTCTATGGAAATATCCATAGGGCTTTTCCTATTCTTATTAAAGATATTTTAATTTCGTTATTTTGAATAATCTGTTTAATGAACGCTAGTATTGTTAATAATGCTATTCACTATTGGTGTGCAATTAGCCTAGGAAAGTACAATGGTGAATACTGAGAAGAAATATTGGGAAATGACGAATGGATTGGTTCCGTTATCTAGCAGAAAAATTATAATAGTTTGTACGAATATATTCGGTAACACTTTTTTATTAAACTTAAGAGATTATTAAATTCTAGGTATAAAAAAATAGGAAAGGTTGATACTGATACTAAATAACTATTAAAAAATATATCTTCAAAATAGGAGGTGAAGAGATGGAAACGTTAAAAAAATATTGAGAATCAACAAATGAATGTGTTCCTTCAGAAACAAGATTTATTCTAAATGAGTTCTTACAAAGTTTAAAACTGGAAAATAAAGCGGTAGCAACTATTACCAAATATCGACGGTTATTGGAAAGGTTTTTAAGGGAGTGTACGATTCCTTTAGAGGATTTGACCTCTAAAGATATCCGGCAATGGTTAGATGAATTTTCAATAGGTAAAAAACCGAAAACAGTAGATCTCGTATTGGCCACACTTTCCTCCTTTTTTACATTTTGTCTAGATGAAGAATACATGGAAAATACATTGATGAAAAAACGATGGAGACCCAAAATAACAAGCTCATTGCCTAAATATCTGGATGAGTATGAATATGCAAAGGTGAAGCGTACTGCTGAACAATCTCCAATTAGGGATCGGGCCCTGATATCATTTCTGTTTTCATCAGGCTGTAGAGTTTCAGAAGTTTCAAATTTAAACATACAAGATGTTAATCTTGAAAAACGAACAGCTGAAGTAGTAGGAAAAGGGAAAAAAATAAGATACGTTCATTTTTCAGAAGAATCTGCATTATTGTTGAAAGAGTATCTACGAACCCGTTCCAATAAAACAGAAGAACCTTTATTTTTGAACAAATTTGGCCAACGACTTTTAATAGGTGGAATTCAACAAGTGTTGAAAAAAATAGGAAACAAGGCAGGTCTAAAACAAACATTCCATCCTCATTGTTGTAGGCATACATTTGCCACTACGATGTTAGCAAGGGGTGCAGATATTCAGTTTATTGCGGATGAGATGGGTCACTCAGATTTGAATACCACACGGGTTTATGCTCGAATACCAACAGAAGATATGAAATTAAAATATCAAAATATTATGGGGTGAAATCTATGAATCTCGAAGTACAGCAATCTTTTTTTAATGATCAACAGGCTCGCTTTAGTCCAGAGACGAGTCGTGCGTATAAGATTGCGCTCTCCCAATTCTTCTTATTTTGTCAAAAGAATGTCAATGAAGTGAAGGCAAAAGACATCCGAGACTGGTTGGCAATGATGGCTGAGAACGGTTTAAAACCTCGCAGTATTCAATTGAAATTGTCAGCGCTGAAATCATTTTACCAGTATTTGATGGAAGAAAACAAACTGAAGAAAAATCCGACACTTAAGGTACGTACCCCTCAGAAAGAGGATTCGCTTCCCTACTATTTAGATAAAAGACAACTAGCTCAACTTCAGGAGTTAACAAAGGAGAATTCAAGAGATCGAGCTATTGTGGAAACGTTATATGCGACGGGTGTACGAATTAGTGAATTGTTAAATATCAAGCAGGAAGATGTGAAATGGGACAGTCGACAAATTTGGATTCGAAAAGGAAAAGGGACCAAAGAACGCTTTGTTTTATTTACTTTTGATTGTATGGAGCGCCTGAAAATGTATTTGGCCGAAAGAGATGTGCATAGCAAGTACCTCTTTTCAAATCAAAGAGGAGGACCAATAAGTCGTTCTTTAATAGAACTGTTATTTCGACAATACACAAAGACCTTAGGATTTAGAGTGACCCCGCATACCATGCGACATACGTTTGCTGCTCATTTAGCAGAAAAAGGGATGGACTATAGCTATATTCAAGAACTTTTAGGTCATGCAAATATCAATAGCACGCGTATATACACACGTCTTATGAATCGTGCTAGGAAAAGGCAATATGACCGTTATCAATTGTAGTGGAGGGAAAAGAAAAATGATAAATTACTGTGAGCTAAGAATATTATTACCCAACTCAGAGAATCAGAAAGTAATTCATGAGTTTTTATTAAAAAAGAAAGATGAGAATAGAAGCAAGAAGACGATTAGAAATTACCGGGTCATTTTGCAACATTTTTTTAAGGAGAGGGAGGAGCCGTTTTCGTCCCTAACATCGGAAGACATTCAGGAATGGATTACCCAACATCAAAAGTTCTGGAAAGAAGACTCCATGTGTCATCGTATAAGAATTCTCCATGTTTTTTATAACTTTTGTGTGGAAGGGGGATATATGGACACATCACCTGTCAAAAGTCGAAAAGGAGTCATAACGGAGCTAAAGGGGATATTACCCAATGCGGAAAATCAGAAAGTAATAAATGAGTTTTTGTTCAGCTTAAAAAAAGGGAACAGAAGAAAGTCTACGATTGTCAATAACCGGAAAGTTTTACAGCACTTTTTTAAGGAAAGGAAGGAGTCATATTCATCCCTTACATCAGAAGACATCCAGGAATGGATATCGAAACAAGAAGAGGTCTGGGAGAAAGGAACTATCCGTACCCGTTTATGTAGCCTACGTTCCTTTTTAAAATATTGTGTGGAAGCAGGTTATATGGAAAAACAACCTATTACAACGAAAAGAAGAAAAAACAAAGGAAAGTACTGGAATGTAGAACTACCATTACCCAACTCAGAGAATCTAAAAGTAATAAATGAGTTTTTATTAAGCATGAAAGTGAGTAATTACAGCGAGCGAACTATTATCACCTATCAAGAAGCTTTACAACGCTTTTTTAGGGAGAGAAAGGCTCCATTTTCACAACTCACATACGATGACGTTCGAGAATGGCTCAACCAATATCAAAAAGTATGGAAAGAAAGCACCCTCTATAGCAATTTAAGTATTCTAAGTTCCTTTTTCAATTTTTGTGTGGAAGAAGGTTACTTGGAAAAGTCCGTCATAAAAAAGCGGTGGTATCCCCGTCTGCCTCAACCAATTCCAAAATATTTGGATAAAGAAGAGATTGCAAAAATCCGACAACAATGCGAAAAAGAGCCTCTACGGAACCGGGCAATTTTGGAGTTTTTACTTACCACTGGCTGCCGCTTGGGAGAGGTGCAGCGGCTCAACCGGGACGATGTCGATCTAGAAAATCGAACGGCACGAGTAGTTGGAAAAGGGAAAAAAATTCGGTTGGTCCATTTTTCGGAGAAATGTGCCTTGCTCTTAGAGCGTTACCTAGAACACCGGAAAGATGATAATCCTGCCTTTTTTATTACAAAATGGGGAACAAGAACCGAGGGTCGTAATATTCAAAATTTTCTTAGGGAAATTGGGAAAGCGGCAAGACTTTCGACATCACTTCATCCGCACCGACTCCGACATACATTTGCAACCGAATTATTGGCAAAAGGTGCGGATCTCGTCTTTATAGGGGATGAAATGGGACATGTCAACCTTCAAACTACGCAAATATACGCACGTCTTCCAAAGCAGGATATTGTTGGCATGTACCGAAAGTATATGGGATAAGGATGAAGGAGAGGATGAATTCAGAAGAATGTCTTAAACAATTTACTACCGATTTACAATACCGATTAGCCAAATCAACGCTAGAAGACTACCAGCGTTCAGTCAAACAATTGTTCATTTTTACGAAAAAGCCGTTTGATGGGATCACCAAACGCGATATCCGGAACTGGTTAAGTCACCTGGTTGAAAACGGATATAGACCTGCCACGGTTCAGGTAAGGCTGTCCGGATTGAAAACCTTCTTTAATTATTGTAAGGAAGAAGAACTCATCCTGCTTAATCCGGCTGAGGAACTGCCATTTCCACGTAGAGATGAGACTGTTCCGTGTTATTTAAAATGGGAACAACTCACACAGCTTCGGAAGCACGTGGAAAGAGGACTTCGGGAGCGTGCCTTGATTGAAGTACTTTATACGACTGGAGTTAGAATCAGCGAATTGGCTGCCATGAAAAAAGAAGATATCAATTGGTCGGAAAGGTCCATTTTAATTCCTAGTGGGAAAGGCAAAAAAGGGCGCAACGTATTTTTTACGCCGGAGTGTGCCGAATATTTAGAAGTGTACCTGAATAAGAGGACGGATAATCTTCCCTATGTCTTTTCGGATGCCAAGGGTATCCAATCATTTAGAATTTCCACCAATAAGCTTATGTTTAGAACTATTTCTAAACAATTGGGATTTAAGGTGACAAACCACATATTACGTCACACCTTTGCAGCACACCTAGCTCAAAAAGGGATGCCACTGGAATATATTCAAGTGCTATTAGGGCATCATAATATACAAACTACCAAGGTATATACCCGATTGTACGACATTGCTCGGAAAGAGATGTACGATGATTGGATGTGATAGTTCCCACAGAAAGGGGATTATGATTACGCATAACAGTTGTTAACCTGAATGTTCGAATTCGAGATAAACGTCTGAACCCATTGATATGACAGGGATCTGGCGTTATTCATCGATTTCAGGTTCGAAGTGAAAGTGCGATTAACGCTGCTCAAGTTGAAGTTGAATTCAATAAAGCAGTTGACGCTTCTACTATTTTTGATGCAAGCGGAGCACTTATTTCTGGTGTTGTTACCGTAAAAAGCCTTGATTCGGTTTCTGCTGGTGCTTTAACTGGAGAACTTAGTGAAGATGGAAAGACATTAACAATCACTTCATCTACTAAATTAGATAAGCGTTACGATGTTATTATTGATAAAGTTAAATCTGCTGACAAACAAGATTTTGAAAAATCAACAAATACTATTACTGTAAATGATACTATTCGCCCGACATTTGAAGGTGTTTCTTACCTTCCAAACGGCAATGCTACATTCACTTTTAGCGAGCCAATTGACGCAACTGTTGCACAAATTGTTGCTGCATTGAATGTAACTGGTCCAACTAGTGTAGAAGTAGTTGCAGGAGACGTTACTCTATCTACGACAAAAAAATCATTCACAGTTGCTCTTCCAGCTACAATGACAAAAGATCAAAATTACACATTCACTTTCACTGGACTTAAAGATTTTGCTGGTAACCTTTTAGCTCCAAATCCTGTTTCTGCAACTGTTGTTAAAAAAGATGCAGACACGGTAAAACCAACTGTTACTTCAGTAGCTTCAGCTGGTATTGGTAAAGTAGCTGTAACTTTCTCTGAGAAAGTAGACGCAACTTCTGCTACATTAAAAGTTGGAGGAACAGCTGCAACAGGTTTAACAACGTCTACTGATGCAGGTAAAACTGTTATTACTTTCAATTCAGCTGATTTAACTGCTGGTGTGAAAAGCTTAGAAATCGGTGGAGTTAAAGACCTTGCAGGAAATATTATGGATGCCGTTACTAAAGTAGTAGAAATCACTGCAGATAAAACTGCTCCTGTATTTGTTAGCCAAAGCATCAAAACTGTAGGTTCTGATCAATATTTAGTAGTTAACTACAACGAAGAAATAACAGTAGATACTACTAAAGATGTAACTGGCTCTTATGTTGGTTCTGATTCTATTACTAAATCAGTAACAATTGACAAAGCAAATATTGCTCTTGGAAGCGATAAGAAATCTGTAGAAATTAAACTTCCTACGACAACTGGAGATTACACTGTAACTCTTCCAACAGTAAAAGATACTGCTACAAACCCAGCTGCATCTAAAACTGTAACATTTAAGCTTGGTACTGCAGCTGATACTACAAAACCAAACGTATCCACTGTTGTTCAAACAAATAACAAAGTAGTTGTTACGTTTGACCGTGAGGTTTCTGCAGCAAGTGCATTAGACAACGCTAACTATGAACTTGAAGGAGTTTCTTCTGCATTTGTTGGAACACCGATCTTTAAAGGTGATGCTAAAACAGTTGAATTGACTCTTAAAGATGATGCTATTACAACAAATGGAGAACGCAACTTCACTGTTAAAAATGTAGCTACAGGTGCTGGTGCAGTCATGGTGACTGAAGTAAAAGCACGTGATTTCAAAGAAACTGTACGTCCTACAGTAGTATCTGCTAAAGTTACTGGAGCAAAAACAATCGAAATCACTTTCAGCGAAGCTATTAAAGATGGTGCTACTGCTGGTAAAGACATCGATGTATATCAAGGTTTAAGTACAACTGCTCTTGCTGAAGATTCTGAACTAATCAGTGGAAATAAATTAGTGATTACACTTACTAGTGAGCTGATTTCCCTTTCAGGTATTACTGTTAAGGCATCAGACGTTGCAGATCTAACAGATATCAACGGTAACGTTCACAATGTAACAGGTACTATCAACGTTCAATAAAAGTATTTGCTACCTCGTAAGACGAATACCTTGTTATTTAGAACTGTGTCTGTCACAGCCAGAAAAATATCGAAAACACAAAATATCTTAAATAAAATAGTTTTAATTTAAGAGGAAGCACCTCAAACTTGACGGAAACGTCTTGTTTGAGGTGCTTCTTATATCCTCTATAAAGAAATCAAAAAGTATTTTTAGGGGTTCTATACTAAACGTTGGGCTGTCCACTAAAAAGGACAAAAAAAGAGCACACATGCTCAACCTTTCTTATACTTGAATTGTCGAGAAATAAGGAAAGGAATAGATGAATTCTAACTTGATTTTACCCGTATTTGAAAGATTTATAATTAGAAAAACAGAGATGATCAATGGTTTTTAACATATTCATGTGGAATGTGATAGGAAACCTCATCGTTGTCCATCCTGTCAATCTTATACTAATAAAGTACGGAATGACGAGGTCTTAATTCTATTTGTAGAGTTAAGGCTTTTTTGATAAAAGTTAACGAAAATAAATTGTATTCAGCAAGTAATGAATAAAATCACAAAAATGGTCTATCCTATTTCATTTTTTTTATTAATGGTTTGCTTGTATAATGTCTATACTAATTTTAAATTTTATCGTCTATGTATAGAGATATACGATAAAATAGAGTATATAATATACTTGTATTGCCTATACTGATTATCAAGTAGCTAATTTCACTATTCAACATAATATCTTTTTTGTTGAAAAGTAACGGGAGTTTAGTTCAGGTATTAATCATGCTAACCAAAGGTTTCAACATAATATAACTTTAGTTGAAAGTTAAAAAACATTTCAAAAGAAATTTTTCACATACATATTAAATTGAAAAATATAGAATGTATTTAGGGTTACCGCGACCAATAGCGGTAGCTCTTTTTGGCATGCTTATGTTTAAGAATAGAATATTGGATAACAATGATACTGTCACGTTCATATCTGAATCGGCAGAAAAATCAAAAGGAAAGGAGAATAACAGGTGAGTATTTCAGGAGATTATTGGAAAATTAACCGCGAATCTATTCCCTTCCAAACTAGAACAATTTTAAACGAGTACTTGTTGAGTTTAAAACTCGCTAACAAAGCAGAAGCAACCATTAAGAAATACCGGTGGATACTAGAGCGCTTTTTCAGTGAATGTATAATTCCGTTGGAAGAGTTAGACTCTCATGACGTTCTAGAATGGCTAAATGAATTTTCTAAGGGTAAAAAACCGAAGACAGTAGACCTTTTTCTTTCAGCGCTTTCTTCCTTTTTTCAGTTTTGTTTGGCTGAAGAGTACATGGAAAATATAGTTATAAAGAAACGATGGAGGCCAAATATTCCTCAGGCACTACCTAAATATCTGACCGAGCAGGAATATACCAGAGTAAAACTGGCAGCTGAAAGTTTATCACTTCGGAACCGTTCACTAATATTATTTCTTTTCTCAACCGGATGTCGTAGTTCTGAAGTTTCTTCATTAAATATTCAAGATGTCCAGCTTGAAAAGCGTACAGCGATTGTGAAGGGCAAAGGTAAAAAAATTCGGCATGTTCACTTTTCAGAAGAGTGTGCCCTAGTACTAAAGGAATATTTGGCAACTCGTAGGGATGATATAGAGGGTCCTCTCTTTGAAAACAAGTTTGGACAGCGTCTCACTAAAAGTGGAATCTATTTAGTTACAACGAAACTAGGTAAGAAAGCGGGCTTAACACAATCTCTGCATCCCCATTGTTGCCGACACACATTTGCGACAAATATGTTGGCAAGAGGAGCAGAGATAGAATTTATAGCAGATGAAATGGGTCATGCAGATTTAAATACGACGCGTATCTATGCTCGTATTCCAACTGAGGATATGATGTTAGCCTATCAAAATAAAATGGGGTGAATCTATGAACATAGAAATTCAGCAATCTTTCTTTAAGGATCATCAATCTAAATTTAGTGTTGAAACAATCCGAAGCTATTCCATTGCCCTGAAACAATTCTTTGTTTTCTGTGATAAAAGTTTTTATGATGTGAAGTCAAGTGATGTACGTGCATGGCTTGCCTCTATGGAGGAAAAAGGTTTGAAACCTCGATCGATTCACTTAAAACTAAGTGCGTTGAAGTCCTTTTATCTGTATTGTATGGAAGAAAAAAAAGTTAAGAAAAACCCAACGACCACAGTATACACACCACAGAAAGATGATACCCTTCCCTATTATTTAACGAAACGTCAAATGGCTCTCCTTCAAGAGCTGACCAAAAGTGATCCGCGTGACCGCGCGATTATTGAAACCTTATATGCAACTGGGGTCAGGGTAAGCGAACTCCTTGAGATCAAGTTGGAGGATATCAAATGGGAAACCAGGCAGATTTGGATTCGAAAGGGGAAAGGAAACAAAGAAAGATTTGTACTATTCACGTATGAATGCGCAGAACGTCTAAAGACCTATTTGCAAGAACGAAAGTACAACAACGAATATCTATTTGCGAATAATCGAGGAGGCCATTTAAGCCGGGTGTATGTGGAGAAAAAGTTTCAGGAATATTCAACGGTATTAGGATTCAAAGTGGTACCACATACTTTGCGTCATACATTTGCAGCCCATTTGTCTGAGAAGAATATGCCTCAAAGCTACATTCAGGAACTTCTTGGTCACTCCAATATTAATAGTACGCGAATCTACACTCGACTTAGAGAAACGGCCCGTAAGAAAATGTACGATCGCTATCAAAATCAATAAAAAGGAGAGTAGTAAGTATGAGACGTTATTGGAATTTGAAAAAGGTGTTACCGAACCAAAAAAATCAAGAAGTTATTCAGGAATTTTTAACTCACTTAAAACTTGCCAATCGAACCGAAGGAACTATTATTGTGTATCGGCGATTTTTAGAAGATTTTTTTGGTGAGGTGGAAGAATCATATGATAAACTCTCATCTAATCAAATCATAGGTTGGTTTCACGCAAATAAAAAGCATTTAAAGGATACAAGCTTTAAAGGTAAGTTAAACATCCTCTCCTCTTTTTATAGTTTCTGTGTTCAAGAATCATTGATGGAGCGCTCGCCCATTAAGAGACGTTGGTTTCCTCGTCTAACTAAAACCATACCCAA
Organism: Bacillus sp. AP8; assembly: GCF_000321185.1. Taxonomy (NCBI): domain Bacteria; kingdom Bacillati; phylum Bacillota; class Bacilli; order Caryophanales; family Bacillaceae; genus Bacillus; species Bacillus sp. AP8. The sequence goes on along the minus strand of NZ_CAPG01000061.1, from coordinate 3,622 downwards.
GGCTCTTGGAAAAGAAGAAATTGCAAAAGTTATTCGAGAGGCTGAACGAAGACCACTTAGAGATCAGGCAATCGTCGAGTTTTTGTTGACATCGGGTTGTCGAATTGGAGAACTCCATCTACTTAACATAGGGGACTTAGACCTTGAAAATCGAACAGCACGTGTAAGGGGGAAAGGAAAAAAGATAAGGATGGTTCACTTCTCTGAAAAGTGTTTAATACTTCTTGAACGTTATTTAGAAACTCGATTAGATATCAACGACTCCTCTCCCCTTTTTATAAATAGTGTAGAAAATAGAATTGGTATAAGGAGTTACTTTACCATCATAGCCACAATCGGTAAATTAGCAGGGTTAAGTTCCAATTTACACCCTCATAGATTTCGTCACACCTTTGCAACAGAACTATTATCAAAAGGTGCAGACCTTTCATTTATTAGTGAAGAATTAGGACATGCAGATCTGAAAACAACACAAGTATACGCTCGGGTGCTCAATCAATCCATTTTAGCGCAATATCGAAAATTTATGGGATGAGGGATATATATGCTTAATACGGAAGAATTGATTACACAGTTCATAGTGGATTATGGTAAAAAACTTGCTCAAAATACGTTGAGAGGATACAAAACAGCATTGGAACAGTTGTTTGAATTTACTGGGAAATCTTTTGGTGATATCTCAAAAAGTGATATTCGAAATTGGCTCCTAAGTTTAGCGGAAAAAGGATGTAAGCCTAGTACCATAAATTATAAACTAAAAGCCATGCGGTTATTTTATAAGTATTGTGTGGAGGAAGAGTACTTGATAAATTACCCCGTTGTTAACATCCCTGATTCTAAGGTGGAGGAGAAGCTACCTTACTATCTGTCATATGAGCAGTTGTCTTCGTTAAGAGCCATTTGTAAAGAGGATTTAAGATTTAGAGCAGTCGTAGAAGTGTTATACAGTACAGGGATTCGTGTTAGTGAATTGGCCAATATGAAGTTGGAAGAAATAAACTGGACGGAACGGATGATTCTTATACCGGAGGGGAAGGGTAAAAAAGCGCGTTTTGTTTATTTTACCAGAACGTGTGAAGAACATTTAAAAGCGTATTTGAGAACTCGAAGGGACAACCTTCCCTTCGTTTTTATAAATCGGTTGGAGACTACAACCATTGGAACCAAATCGGTAGTGTATGGGTTTATCAACTACCGAAAGGAGTTAGACTTTTATGTAAGTCCTCATACCTTGCGACATACGTTTGCCGCACACTTAGTCATGAAGGGGATGCCAGTCGTTAGTATACAAACTTTGTTAGGTCACGATGATCCAAGAACTACTCAAACATACTCTCGCCTTTTTGGACAAGCTCAAAAAGAAATGTATGATCAATGGCATTAATCTCCTAAAATTGAGCATTGAAGCGTCATACCGAAAATCCCACTTACCCATACTGTTTGAATTTTTAAAAAGTGGTTCCGTTCCTTGATGTTAAAGGGTTTGGGCCGTTTTTTATTTATTTGAGTTGAGATGGAAAGTGCAATTAACGCAAAAGAGCTTAAAGTAGATTTTAGTAAAGCTGTTTCAAAAGCTAGCTTAGCGGCTGCTGATTTTGCTGTTACAGCTACTGGCACAACAAATGCTAATGCTGTTACTGACGTACAACTTTCAACAGATGGAAAATCAGCTACATTACTATTAACTGCTGTAGTTCCAGCAGCTGGTGTTGATGTAAAAATTGCGGAAGGTGCAATTTTATCAAGTGGCTACGATAAATTCCTTGCATTTTCTACTACAGCAGTAAAAACTGCTCAAGATACTGCAGCTCCAAAACTATTGTCAGCTGTAGCTACTGATAGCACAACAGTTGAGTTAACTTTTGATGAGCCAGTAGATTGGACAGCTAATACTGGTGGTATTTCTGTTAATGCAGCTACTCAAGTAAATGGCGTTAATAGTACAGTAGCAGGAGATTATACTTACACATTTACTGTAGCAGCTTTAAAAGCAGGAGCTAATACGGTTCAATTGTTAAATTATGCAGACTTTGCAGGAAATAAAGAAGCTCTTTCTACAACAACAGTAAATTATACTGCTGATGTATCGCTACCAGAAGTGGCTTCAATTAAAGCTGAAGATTCAACTTCATTTATCTTAACTTTAAATAAAGCAGTTGATACAATTGCTAATACAAACATTACAGTTAAAAAAGGAAACTATACTTTTACTTCAGCTGATTTGACAGTGGCATACGTTGATGCAACTGGTAACTTAACAGCAAGCGCTGGTACTACACCATCAAAATATGTTAAGGTAACAGTTCCTACTCAAGCGGGATCAGCAAACCCATTATACGGTACGGACGAAAACTCTGTTTCTTTATCCGTTGCTGTTTCTGGATATAAAAACGGTACTGTGATTGGAAAAGATTACACTGGATCAGTTACTCTAACTAAAGATTTAACAGCTCCAAAAGTAGTTTCACCAAAATTAGTTTCTTTTGATAAAACAGCTGATACTATTACAGTTCCTTTCGATAAAAATTTAACTATTGCTGATGGTACTAAACTAACAGTAGTTAAAGGAACAGTTAAGATTGCTGCAACTGCTGCAGTTTCTGGTAAAAACTTAGTAATTACAATTACTGATCTTGCTGGTTTAACTGACGGAAAATACAACTTAGTTCTTGATAAAGGCTTAGTTAAAGACTCAAGCAATAATGTAAATGAAGCAACGACATTAACAACTGATGTAACTACTGCTGCAGCTACAAAACAAGTAACAGGTTCTATTTTCGGTACAACTGCTGCATATAACAGTGGTAAAAATATCATTACAGTTGACTATGGTTTTAAAGTGGACGATGCAGCTGCATCTGTTGCTTCATACTCATTAAATGGCGCAGCACTTCCAAGTGGATCTGTAGCATACTTTACATCAACAACAAAAGACGAAGTTACAATTGAATTACCAGCATCTTATGCTGTTGATTTGAATAATGTAAATGCGAAAATTTCACTAAATGCTAACGCTGTAAAAGAATATGCAACAGGTAATGTTGTTTCCTCTTCTGCTACTGAAGTAAAAGCAGTTGATCAAGTAATTACTTTAAATGACAATGTTGCCCCTACTGTAACAAAAGTAGAATATGTGAAAGATGCTAATGGTTTAGCTGTAGGACTAAAATTAACATTCTCTGAAGCTGTTAATACAACAGTTTCAACTGGTACACCTGATTTTACTGATGACTTTGTAGTTAAAACAGGTTCTACTGTAATCCCATACACAGTAGGTGCTGCAACTGCAACTGACACAGATACAGATAACGTTGTTATCTTAAACTTCACTTCTGTTTCAACAGCAGCAAGTGGTGTAACAGTGGCAACAAACGTTGACACAACTAAAATCGATCTTAAAGATATTAGCGGTAATAACAAAGTAGCTGCATTCAGTGTTACTGCACAATAATAAAAGTAAGATAGTATCATAATATCCAAGGTAAAAGGGCTGTCTAGCTCAAACTACCACGGATTATAAAAGATATTTAAGAATTAAGTTTTGAGGTCCTTTTTTTATCTAATAAAAAAGAGATTAGAATATGTTAATAAAAAGGTTCTATACTAAATGTTGGGGTGTCCT